>CAYIHJ010000001.1:0-23466 GCA_964363245.1 Candidatus Woesearchaeota archaeon
TGCTTACCATTTTTCTAGCTAAATTGCTTCCAAGGAATCCATAACCCCCTGTAATGACTGCCGATTTTCTATCCATGAATTTTTCATCCGAATCTTATTTATAAGAATTATGATATTATAACACTAATACTAAAACATTTAATTATTTACCATAAACTATTTAAATGAAATTTTTATTGCAAGATTATGTCCCCTGAAGAATTAAAAGAATGTAAAGTATGTCAGAAAGATACCCTTCTTGAGTTTATAGATTTTGGACAAATGCCTGCCGCAAATGCTTTTTTGAAAAAAGAAGATTTAGACAAACCAGAATTCAAATATAGAATGGCAGTTGGTTTTTGTCAAGATTGCAATATGACTCAGTTAGTAGAAGTTGTTCCTTATGATAAATATATAGTTCCCGATGAAAATTCAAATACTCATTACGCCTTTTTCTCATCAACATCTAAAGTTATGGAACGACACTTTGCAGAGATGGCAAAAGAAGTTGAAGAAAGATTTTTAGATGATAACAAAAGAGTGATAGAGATTGGAAGCAATGATGGAATTATGCTTCGTTCATTTTCAGATAAAAAAAGTGTTTTAGGAATAGAACCATCTTATAATGTAGCCCAGGTTGCTAAAGAAAAAGGAATAGATACTCTTGTAGAATTTTTTACAGACGGATTGGCTAAAAAACTTGCACATCAAAGAGGAAAAGCTAGGGCAGTACTTTCAACAAATGTTTTTCTTAATATAATAGATATTCACGATTTTATGAAAGGAGTGGATTCTCTTCTAGATGAAAAAGGAGTATTCGTCACCGAAGATCCATATATTGGAGATATCTTGGAAAAAGGTTCATATGACCAAGTTTATGATGAACATGTATGGTATTTTTCATTACATTCCTTATCTAATCTTTTCGGAATGCATGGGTTTGAAATCTTTGATGCTCAAAAACAAGAGGTTCATGGAGGCTCGATGAGAGTTTATGGTGCTAGAAAAGGAACCCATAAACCCACAAGAAGAATGTTAGAATACATGGCAGAAGAATCAGAAAAGAAAATGATAACTATTGCTCCTTATCTAGAATTTTCTAGAAAAGTAGAAGAAAATAAAGATAAGTTAGGAATATTGTTAAGAGGATTAAAATCAAAAGGAAAGAAAATTGTGGGTTATGCTGCAGCATCAAAAGGAACAATAGTACAGAATTATTGCGATATAACTTCAAATATTTTAGATTATATAGCAGATTCAACTCCTCTAAAACAAGGGACTTTTTCTCCAGGAAAACATATACCTGTAGTTTCTCCAGATGTTTTCCATAAAGACAAGGATGTTGATTATGCCTTATTGGGAGCTTGGAATCATGCCAATGAAATAATGACCAAAGAAAAGGAGTTTTTGGAGAGAGGAGGAAGATTCATTACTCATTTACCAGAACCAAAAATTTTAGATTATAATGGAAAATAAAATAGAGTTAAAAAAATTGAAATATTTTGATTTAGGAGACGAAGGTGGGTTGTTTGAAACTCTTAGATCCGACGACACATTTTACGAGGGAAATTTTGGACAGAATCTTGTCTCAATTGTAAAACCAGGAATAATTAAAGGACTTCATTTACATCATAAGCAAGTGGAATATACTACCTGTCTTAAAGGTAATATTTTATATGTTGCAGTAACAGAAAATACTTCTAAAGAATCCCCTCTGATTCAGAAATTTATGATTGGTGAACAAAATAGGATTTTAATTAAAACTCCTCCAGGAATCTGGCATGGTTACAAAGTTTTAAATGATGAAGAAGCAGTCATTTTATACACTGCAGATAAACCATATAATCCTCAAGATACCGATACCGAAGAAAGAGATGTTCTCTCTTTTGGAAATGTTTGGCAAATATGATTTAATATAAAAAAGATTCTAAAATTATTTTTATAACTTTAAACTCCAATAGTCTTCTTTGCTTCCAGTCTTTTAACAATATATTCTGCAAAAGCTAAACTGCAAGTCATACCGGGAGAAACTGCATTTAAGATATGTAGGGACTTTTCTGTTTCTTCTATCAGAATATCTTTCAACATAACCCCTTTTCTATCTACTAATTGCGCCCTAATTCCACAAAAAGAAGATGAATGTAAATCCTCTTCCTTTATATTTAAAGTTACTAATTCTTTAACTTCGTCAAAAAAGGCACTTTTTGTCAAAGAAAATTTTATGTTTTTAACAGCATTCTCTAAAAATTCTTTATTCAAAGCCATTTTTCTAAAATTTGTAGAATGAAAATAGTTTAATGTCTCTTTCCAGTCAATTTCTCCCCCATAATTTTCTCTGCCAAGAGAAAGGGTTGCTGTCGGTCCTGCAAATGTTTTCCCATTAATTTTTCTTGTCAAATGAACCCCTAAAAAAGGAAACTTCAAATCAGGAGGCTGATATAACATAGAATTAATTGGGAAAGATACCTCCATATAATTTCCCTTGAAAGGAATGATTTGATAATCCAACCCCACATCCATCATATGGGCAATTTTATCAGCATTTAGCCCAGCACAGTTAATTACAAAATCAGATTTTAAGGAATTACCTCTTGTAATTATTTCTGTTCCTAAAATTTTTTCAACCGGTGCATCAAACATATAAGTGGCTCCAAGATTTTCAGCTTCTCTTGCCACTGTTTTCAGCAAATTTTTACTGTCAACTATTGCCCCTGTTGGAGATAATAAAGCCACCAATCCATTTGCATTAGGTTCTTTTTCTACTAACTCTTCTTGGTTAATGATTCTTAAACCGGGAACACCTACCCTTTTTCCCATGATTCTGAGTTCATGAAGAATTTCTTTCTCCCTATCATTTCTTCCTATAACTAAAGTTCCACACTCTAACATGGGAACACCCATTTCTTTACAATAATTTCGTAACATTCTACTCCCTTTTACACACATTTCTGCTTTGTATGTTCCTGGTTGTTGATTTATCCCAGAATGTATTACCCCACTATTTCTTCCACTTGCATGATACCCCAATTCATGTTCTTTTTCAAGAACTACAACTTCTCCCAAATCTTTTCTTCTTATTTCTCTAGCTATTGAACTTCCAATAATCCCGGCTCCAATTATACTATAAACTGTCATTTTTATTCTAAATGGTTCTACAAGCTTCAATATAAAAACTTTGCTTTACTCCCCTTTCACAACTAATAAATATACCAAAAAATTACATTTATTATGGGTGCCATAAAAGAAGGGAGATCTGATTTGGAAGAGATATTCAAAAAAATAAAACACCGGGATTTCTCAGGAAATTCTGGTACTGCAATAAAAAGTAGTGCATATCAAGTTTCAACAGGTATTGCTGCAAAAATAGGGGGGCTGATTTTTACAGTTATTATAGCAAGACAACTTATGCCAGAATTATTTGGATTATATAGTCTGGTTTTGTCTACAATAATAATTTTTGCAAGCTTCGCCGAACTTGGAATTAATTCTACTCTAGTTAGATTTGTTTCTAAAGAAATAGGAAAGAAAAGCAAAAAAATAAGGCCATATATAATTTACTTATTGAAGATAAAGATAATCCTTATTTCATTTTCAGTGCTTGTACTTGCAATCTCTGCAAAATTTGTCGCATATAATTTCTACTCAGAACCAATTTTCCTGGCACTTCTTGCAGGGATTTTGTATATCTTTTTCGTTCAAATGCTAATTTTCATGCAAGCTCTACTTGAAGCTTCAAATTACTTCAAAGGTATTTTCCAAAAAGAAATAATTTTCCAAGTATCACGTTTAGTTATGATACCTTTAGCAATTCTCCTTAGCTTAAAATATGGACTTTCCACCGAAATGATGTTAGCCAATATAGTTTTGTTAACCTCTTTTTCTGTTTTAATAGCTTCCTTATTTCTTTTACCAAAATTAAATGATTTTTATTTCAAAAACTCTTTAAATAAATCAGTACCTCTCTCAACAAAGCAGAAAAAAGAAGTTAATGCATTCATAATATCTACTGCAGCATTTTTCTTATCTGGAGTCTTCTTTACTAATGTTGATAAGATAATTTTAGGACGTTTTGTTAGTTCAGAGTTCATAGGGTATTATGGTGCTGCTTCCAGTTTAATAGCTGCTTTAACTCCTTTAGTAATATTCTCTTCAGTTGTCTTATTACCTATCTTTAGCAGGTTGAAAGGAAAACGTTTAGAAGACGGATTTAAAAAATCAGTAAGAATAACGTTTTTATTAGGATGCACTCTTTTCGTAACTACAATTTTATTTTCTCATTTAGCCATATTGTTAGCATACGGAAAAGAATATCTTCAAGCAGTAAATGTTTTAAGAATATTATCTTTTTTGCTATTAATATTCCCTCTAACGGGAATATATAGCTCTTATTTCATCTCTCTAGGAAAACCAAGGCTAATAACAAAATTGTTAGTAGTTTCAACAATAATAAACATAATCTTAAATTACTTGTTCATAACTTATTTCTTACAGTATGGAGAATTGTTTGCAATTTATGGATCGGGAATTGCAATGCTAATAAGTCAGGTATTTTACCTAGTAGGTTTGGTTTGGTATAAAAAGAAAATGACTTAGATCATTAAGTAATTAATTACTTTTTCTAAAGACTCTCTTAAATTTTCTCTAGAAGAAAAAATTTCTATTTCTGGATTTAATGGAGGTTCGTAAGGTATATGTAATCCTATAAAATTTTTTATCTCTCCAATTTCAGCTTTTCTATAAAGTCCCTTTACATCTTTTTTTTTGCATTCATCAAAAGAACAATTTATGTAGACTTCTATAAAATTTTTACCAAGTCTCTTTCTTGCATCACTCCTTGATTCGCGAAAAGGTGAAATTACAGGAACGAGAATATAATCTACTTTTCCAAAAGATTTTTCACACATACTTGTGATTAATCTATTATTTTCTTTTATGTCTTCAGGAGCGAATCCCAGATTTTTATGAAATTTTTCTCTAAT
This sequence comes from Candidatus Woesearchaeota archaeon, assembly GCA_964363245.1. GTDB lineage: Archaea > Nanobdellota > Nanobdellia > Pacearchaeales > GW2011-AR1 > JAGVNG01. The sequence goes on from CAYIHJ010000001.1 coordinate 4,959, forward strand.
ATCATCACCATCAAAAACTTCGTAAGATATTTTTCTTATATCAAACTCCTTTTTTAATAAATCTGCAATTGTGCTTTTTCCACTTCCAGATAGCCCTGTAAACCACAAAACTTTTGTCATTCTACAAAAACCTTTTCTCCTTTCTGTATTTTTTCAAGAATTATTTGTGATATCTCTGGCCTCATAAACCAATCTGGGGGCTGAATTCCATGTAAAAACATCTCTCTCACTTTAGTCCCTGAAATGCTAACCTTATGTTCTTCAGGATAATCTATAAAATCAGACTCATGAAGGTGTCTATTTTCAAGATCAGAATAGAAAACATTGTTAAATTTAATAGGAATTATACCTAGCTCTTCTTGAGGAAAAACGTCAAAAATTTCATGAGAAGCGTTTGGAGTGTAAAAACTTCCCACTCCTGTATGATCTCTTCCAACTATAAAATGGCTACAGCCGAAATTTTTTCTTACCAATGCTGTGAAAATTGCTTCTCTTGGCCCACCATATCTAGAATAGCTTGCAAAAGTGCCCATCATAACTTTTGATTTAGGATAAAAGTTTTCAATCATTTTTTCATAAGTTCTTATTATTGTTTCTGCCTCAAAGTCCCCTGGCTTTTTCTTGCCAATGATAGGATGTATAAAAAGCCCGTCACAAAGACTTCTTCTCATACCTTCTATTTGAATGAATTCATGAGACTTATGTATTACGTTTCTTGTATGAAAGCCAATAACTTTTGACCATCCTAGCTCATAAAAGATTTTTCTTGTTTGCTTGGGAGTTAATTCATAGACTTTATGCTCAGAATGGAGCTTCTTTAGTAAAGTTATTTTACCCCCTAAGAAGTAATTTCCAGCTTCCAAAAATCTTTTTACTCCTGGATGAACCCTTTCATTTGTTCCAAAAATCTTTTTAGCCGCTTCCTCTTTATTAAGAGAATATACTTCTTCAAGATGCAAAATGGCATACAGCTCTCCCTTATATAAAAGAGAAATTTCCTCTCCCTTGCCAAGGTTTTTCCCGACAGTATCTTCAACCTGTAAAACTATTGGAAGAGGCCAAATTATTCCATTTGAAAGTCTCATATTTTCAGTTACAGATTTGAAATCTGAGCTTGACATAAATCCTTCAAGAGGACTAAATGCTCCAATTGCAATCTGCTCGACATCCATCAGCTCTTCTTCATTTATTTCTATAACTTTTCCAGGAATTTTCCCCTTATAATTTGGATCAAATCTATTCACTAAACTTCCCCCGTGTGGTTTTATTAAAAGTTCTGGCGTATCAAGACTATAAAGGTAGTTTTTTTCTTCAATTTTGTCAATTATATTATCTTTATTACTCTCATTTAAAAAATTAAACTGATTCATTAAATTTGAAAGTATGTTAACTGTTTCAACAGGATATTTGCCAACTGCAGTTTCTTTTGTTAAAGCTATACCAGTAGCCCCATCCATAAGTGTATTAATTATGTCGTTTACTTCTGCCTTGTTTGGTTTTAGAGAAAAAGCCATTTGCTCCAATGTATTCGTTGCTACAAAAGCCTCTTTTCCCATTTCTCTAACTTTTTTTATTATATATTTTTGAATGAAAGGAATCTTTTCCATAGGAACCTGGCTACTCAAATCTCCACGATCAATAAGAATTCCATCTGAATTTTGTGCTATCTCAATAAAATTGTCTAACCCTTTTTTTGATTCTATCTTGGAGTATATTATTGCAGAAGGATAATTTTGTCTAAATTTAACAACACTTTGTGAACTTTCCATAAAAGAAAGAGTGAAATGTCTAATCCCATATTTTTTTGCAATTTCTACGGCGCGGTGATCTTTTTTACTAAATGCTGGTAGATTAAGAGTTAAATTGTCAATTTGAACAGCCTTTTTTCCACCCATAAGCCCCCCAATTACAGCCTTACATAAAACATATCCCTTTTCTTTTGTTGAAGTATCAAAAACTCTTAATAAAAGAGAGTTAAAATCTATAGATATCAAGTCTCCATTCTGGATATTTTTTATGACTCCTTCTGGATTAAGAAAAATATTTTGATTATCGCAGGATATTTTACTCCCGTGCACTTTGACTATGCTATCTTCATCTATAAAAATTTCATTAGTATTGCCAGACCTTATTTGTGACCCCTCTGTATCTAGAATTATAGGTACCCCATATCCTATCAAATCTTTTACTTTTTTCTCTATTTCTTCTTCATCGGTATGAGAAAGATTTATCCTAAAAAAATCTACATTCTTTCCTTTTAGCTTAAGAAGAATATCTTCTTTTAGTAAACCCGGTCCGATAGTACAAATAATCTTTGGTTTAATCGGCATTATTAACAATCCAATCAATAACTTTTAAAGATTATGGAACTATAATCTGAATTATTTTTCTTAGATAAATTTAAAAGTATTGTGATTGCCTTATTATTATGAAAAAGGATAATGCAATTTTATGGATTTTTCTACATCCCCCAAGAACCGGCGGAAATACTATAATCGAGACTATTTTAAAGAAATTTCCAAGAGAAGAAATTTTCATGACATCTCTTAAAAGATATGATTTAGACACTGAAAAATTTGACAAAAATAAAGTAAGGTTTATGTTAGGACATGCTACTTATTATGGGATACATAATCTTGTTCCCGACAAACAACCAAAATATTTTGTAATTCTTAGAGACCCTGTCGATAGACTTGTTTCCCATTACAATTTTAAAATGCAGGAAGAAAAGAAAAAAATACCTTTTGATGAATGGTATAAAAATCAAATAAAAAATGAAATGGTTCATTTTTTAAGTCTGAAATTTAACGGTAGCGAATCTAGTAGAATTCCTACTCCTAGGATATTAATGCCTATAATAAAAAGATTGAACTACAAATCAGTTTATTTTATTCAAACTATATTTTTCAAAATCCTCAGACTTAACAAACCAAATAAAAGAGAAGGTTTGAAAAAATTAGAAGATGCAAAAAAACTTTTAGATTTATGCTGGTTTGTCGGTGTTGCAGAAAAAAGTAAGGAAGACTTTAAGTTTATTTTAACTTCAATAGGCATAAAAAATCCACAATGGATTAATGATGGAGTTAGCAAGAAGATAATTAAAATTAATGAAAAATTAAGACAAAAAATCTACAACGAAAATCCTCTAGATGTTGAATTATACAATTATGCAATTAAGTTAAGAGAGAAAAAGCTTGCAGAGATAAAAAATACTAAAAAATAAAAATTTATATAATTTTATCTTTTTTTAACTGTTCTCTTATTATATTTATCCCTTCTTCTAAAGTGTGCATCTTTATTCCTAAACTTTTAATTTTTGATATATCTAAGCTAGCATCGTGCGGAGCAATACTTTCTTTTCCAGAAAGATCTTTTTCGGCCACGAACTTTAAATCATTTTTTAACTTATTCCCTATCTTTTTAAAGAAATCATACTTAGTTATTTTTTCAGGGCCAGCAACGTTAAATATCCCGTATTTTTTATCTTTTAATAATTTTAATATTACAGGACCAACATCATCTACCAAAGTAGGACTTCTTATTTGTAAATAATCTCTTACTTTAATGGGATTTTCTCCAGAAAAAATTACACCTAAGAGATCTTCTACTTCATTACCTGAATTATATCCATAAAGTCTATCTATTCTAATTACAATTGAATTTTTTAATTTTAAAACTTCATTTTCTGCCATTACTTTTGTTTTCCCATATTGGCTTTTAGGATTTGGGACATCTTTCTCAGAATAATTTCCTTTGTTTCCATCAAAAATATAACTGGATGAAAAAAATATCATAGGGATTTTATTTGTTTTACAAACTTCTTCTAAATTTTTTGCAGTATGGTAATTGATTAATTTTGTTTTTTCTGGATTGGATTCTGAAAGAAAAAGGTTAGCCCACCCTATCGTGTCTATTACGACCTCGGGAGAGTATTTAAAAATAAATTTCTCAACATTTTTTTTGTTGGTCACATCTAAATATTCTAATCCTTTAATTTTTCTTTGAGAATAAGTTCCCACAACTTGATGTTTTCTTGAAAAATATTGGAAAATATTTTTCCCTAAAAAACCAGAGGCACCAATTATAGCAATTTTCATATTAATCTAAATTATTTAATTCCAATAACTTGGCTTCTCCTAAGTCAATCCTCTTTAAATCAGCTTCTACCATTTTTTTAACTAATTCTTTAAATTTAACTTCAGGAACCCATCCCAACTCTTTGATGGCTTTTTCTGGATTTCCACACAGATGATCTACTTCTGCAAGACGCTTTAGATGAGGTTTTATTTTAACAACTATTCTTTCATTACATTTTCCAACTTCATTATCTCCTTCTCCTTCCCATTTTATAACCATATCTACCGATTTAAAGGCCTCCTCAACAAATTCCCTCACTGAATGGGTCTCTCCAGTGGCCACTACATAGTCTCCAGGCTCGTCTTTTTGTAACATCTTCCACATCGCAACAACATAATCTCCAGCAAAGCCCCAATCTCTTTTTGCATCAAGGTTTCCTAATTCTAAATATTCTTGTAACCCTCTTTTTATTTTTGCAACAGAATGAGAAATTTTCCTAGTTACAAACTGCTTCCCTCTTTTTGGAGATTCGTGATTAAAAAGAATCCCGTTTGAAGCATGTATCCCATAACTTTCTCTATAATTAATAGTTGTCCAGTAAGCAAACACTTTTGATATTCCATACATACTCCTTGGATAAAAAGGAGTCTTTTCACTTTGAGGAGTTTCTAGTACTTTTCCAAACATTTCACTTGATGAGGCCTGATAAAACCTAATCTTAGGATTGGTAATTTTTATTGCCTCAAGAATTTTTACAACTCCTACTCCAGTTATTTCGCTGGTTGATATTGGTTGGGTCCATGATGATGGAACAAAAGATTGTGCGGCGAGATTATAAACTTCGTGAGGTTCTATCTTTTTCAAAAGATTAACCATTGAAGGAACGTCAGTCATATCTCCCTCAACTAGTTTAATTTGGTGTCTTAAAGGAAAAATTCTCTCTTCAATTTCTAAACTACTTCGCCTATACATCCCATAGACATCATACCCTTTTTCCAAAAGAAATTTTGCTAAATAATAACCATCTTGACCAGTTACACCAGTTATTAATGCCCTTTTTTTTCCATTATTCTGGGAAAATTCCATATTTAATTAGGTAAAAGTCTCTTTAAAAAAATTGTGTATCTTCTATACACTGGGTCTGGTTTCATAAAATTTATAACCTTCCTATCTGAAGCTCCAATATGAATGTAGCGATGGTTTATCCCCACCCAGACTCAGAAAAAGGAATCTCTGCTTATTCTTTGGGTTTAATCGATAATATAAGAAAACAAGGTGTTAAAATAGAAGGTCAAAGCTTTTTTCAAGGTAAACCTTCCACAATATTTGATAAAATATTCGGACTAAGAAAATATGATGTTATTCACATACAACACGAGTACAACCTACTAGGGGGGTTTGGAACACCTTACTTTTTACTTCTAGGATTTTTATGGCTTCTCAAGAAAAAATTCATTATAGTAACTATGCATAATGTTCTTTCCCAAGAAGAAAAATTTAATAGTGGTAGACTAAAAACTGCTTTAAGAAAAATTCTCTATAAAATTCAAAATAGATGGATAAATTGGACTTCAGACAAAGTAGTAGTTCATTCAAAATCGTTCAGAAAAATACTCATAAAGGAGTATGGATTCAAAAAAAACAAGATAACTGTATTACCTCATGCAATTATTGAGAACATAAAAACAATTAATCAGATTAAAGCTAAAAAAGAATTGAACCTATCTGGTCCAGTCTATTTGATGATTGGCACTATGGTGCCGGACCATGGACATGATATTGTGATTAACCAAGCAGATAAGATTGGAAAAACTATTGTGGTAGCTACTAATCCTTCTGCAGTAAATTATAAAAATAAATCTAAAATAATTGATTTCTTGAAATTAAACCAGTCTATAATAAAAATCAAAAAACTAGAAAAATTTGTAAGGTTAGACTTGGGACCAATATCTTATGATAAATGGTGGAAATATTTATCCGCGGCAGATTTAATCCTTCTTCCTTATCGTGGCGGAATAGGTAGTGGAATCTTTGCTGATGCAATGGCTATAAAAAAACCAGTTATTGGAAGTAATATTCCCTACTTCAAAGAATTTGCTCAAGAATATGGATGTATAACTTTAGCCGAAAATGAAAATGATTTTCCAAGAGCAATAAAAACTGCTATGAAACCAAGAAATTATAGAAAGATGGTAAGCGAATGTAAGAGATACTTTAATGAAAATGGACTAACTCCCATTTCTAAAAAATATAAGATACTTTACGAATCCTTAACAAACCAGATTAAATAAATTTAGTAGCCATCAACCTATCAAACTCTTTTGAGTATCCTACTATTTTGAATTGTGGTAAAGGAAGAATAAATTTACCTCCATTTAGTAAATAATCTTTCTCTTTTCCCATCAAACCTTCAAAAAGATGCCAAATAAGAACTATTTGATAATCTGGATTTATCTTCTTCATATCTTCTACAGAGACTATGGGGATATTACTTCCTACAGTGACTTTTCCCCATTTATCGGGATTAGCTTCAACAGCAGCTATAACATGAGATGTATTAATTCCAAAGTATTGGAGAGTTGTATTTCCTCTTGTTGATGCACCACAGAGGCAAAAAGTTTTACCTTTTCTTTTTTCAGCATCAATAAAACTCAACATTTGTCTTTTCAAATCATCAATTCTTTTGGCAAATTCCATATAGGGTTTTGTGGTCCCTAATTCCATTTGTTGTTCTTTTTCCATAAGAGAATTTAATCTTTCTCCTGCTCCCCTAAAAGGTGAAACATTTATCTTATTTTTTCTTCTTATGTAAGTTCTTATGCTTCCTCCATTTATATCTCTTAATTTCACATCAAAAACTTCAAGATCATACCTTTCAAGCAAACTTTTCAAAGAAGTAAGTGAATAATATGCCCTATGTTCATGACAGATATTGTCAAAAGCATTTTGTTCAAGCATAGATACCAGATAATTCTGTTGTATTACAAATAATCCGTTTTCATCTAGAATGGAAGTTATATCTTGTAAAAATTTATCCGGATGATCTAAATCATAAAACATTGAAATGGCTGTTATGATTTTTGCTTTTTTAACTCCAAATTCTTTCTTAAAATCTTCAGCATTAAAAAAATTATTTATTATTTTAAAACCTTTGAATGCTGCTTCTTTAGCCACATTTTTCGAAGGTTCAAAACCAACTCTTTCAATCCCGTCTTTATCATAGAATCCTAAAAGGGTTCCGTCATTACAACCTATATCTACTACTAAGTCCCCTTTACCAAGAGAAACAAGTTTTTCAGAACTATCAACAATATCGTTTAAGTCTTCTCTTATTAACCTATTTATCGCTGATTTATACCAATATTGATCTCCCCACATCTCCCCATCAGGAGCATTATGTTTAAGTTGTAGAAGCTTACACATGCTGCATAAAACCAAATCAAGAGGAACCATTTTCCCAGACTGTTTTCCTGGATCAATAAAATTACTAATATACTGATTTCCTAATGAGATAATTGGCATTAGTTCACTAGATTTACAAGACCTACAAACAGTTATTTCTCCTTCTCCACTCATTTTTTATCGAAATTTGTCTGTCTTATAAAGATTATGATAATTTAATCTGTATTTCAAATAAGCTAAGCAAAAATTATTTTTAAAACTCCTCTTCATAATCTTTTTAAACAAATTTTGATTAAAGTTTTTATGAAAAAGATAAAAGTTTTTATGAATCCAGGGGTGCATCCACAATTCCAACAAATCTTAAGTTTCCCTCCCAAAGAAGTAAAATACATTTATGACAAGCCAAAAGGAGACCATAACAGTCTCTTTATGAGAAGAAAAAGAGTCTTTATTACTTTTGTTCAAAAATATTTACAAATACCGAGGATTATGAAAGTTAAAGAAGATAATAATTTTGATCTTATCCACTCTACGAGAGGAATTTTAATAAGAAACCGAATGCCGTGGATAGTCGATATAGAATCGGGGGCTGCCTTTGCAGGACTTGATTGGACTTCTTTACAAAAACCAATTATGAAAAAAATAATAAGAAGATACCTTTCTTCAAAATATTGTAAAAAGATAATTCCTCAAAGTGAGGCTGCTAAGAAAAGTCTTTTAGAAAACTTAGACTGTTCAGGATTTGAGCACAAAATAGAAACTATTTATCTGGCATATCCTTCTGTAAAATTAATAAGAAAAAAATCCGATAAAATAAGAATATCCTTTATAGGGAAATTTTATCTTGAAAAAGGGGGGCACGACCTTCAAGAAGCCTTTAAAATTTTAGATAAAAAATATCCTGGGAAGTTAAGTTTGAAAATGAAGTCAAATGTTCCAGAAAAACATAAATTAAACTTGCCAAATGTAAAATATTTGGAAAATATTCCTAATCCAGATAAATTCTATGAAGAAATTTTTGGGGATTGTGACATTTATGTTCAGCCTACAACAATAGATAGTTTTGGAGTTTCTATTCTCGAAGCCATGTCTACAGGGTTGCCAATAGTTTGTACAGATGACTTCACTTTACCAGAACTTGTTCAAGACGGCTACAACGGACTCTTGGTAAAGAGTCCAGTGCATTGGTATGATCATAGATTTGATTTAAAACAATGGGAAAAAATAGCTCAAGGAGATCATCCAGAAACCGTAAAAGAACTAGTAGAAAAAATTTCAATCTTAATAGAAAACAAAAAATTAAGAGAACAAATGGGACAAAATAGCTTTTCTTTAGTATCTACAGGTAAATTTTCTATAAAAGAAAGAAACAAAAAACTAAGAAGAATTTATGAAGAAGCTTTAAAAGATTGAACTTTTCTAAGAAGATAAGAACCTTCATAATGAGCCATGATTTCAAAACCAGCCATCGTTACCATATCTTTTATTTCTGCTTCTGTGTAAAAAGATGAATTAACTTTATAACTTCTTCCAAATTTTTTCTTGATGTAATGTCCCAATTCATAAATAAAATCATGAAGAATATTTTTTATCCCTTTCTCTTTGTTTATCCAGAAATGCACATAAGCATGCCCTTTATCCTTTAAAATTTTATTAAATTCTTTAAGTACTGTTATGGATAAAAATGAAGGAATATGCCCGAATGTACCAAAACAAAAGACCAAATCCTGCTTTTCTTTTATATTTTTTATATTAGTCATATCATCTTCAAACAAATTTATGATGCAACCAGATTTTTCAATCTCCTTCTTTGCTACTTTCAAAACATTAGGGGAGATATCTATGCCAGTAACAGAGTAGCCTCTCTTAGCAAATTCTATAGAAAATCTTGCAAAAGGTCCAATTCCAGCGTCAGTAATTTTAGCCCCTTTTGATAAAACAGGAAGAACTATCCTCTCTATAACTCTAAACTCTTGTCTAGTTTGATTGTCCATAAAATTCCTTGTTTCCACTGTACCTGCTATTATTCCGAGACTCCCCTGTTCTTCTTGTTTCTTGTCCCAGATATCTTTTCCCCAATGTTTTATTTTTGCTACCATTTTCATAAATTATTTTTCTATTCTAAGATAATCAATAAACTTTCTTATCCCTTCTCTAGGATTAATAGGTTCGATTCCAAGCAAGCTTTTCATGGCTACAGTATCTGCTTTAAGATTTTCAACGTAGTTTTTCTCTTTTGGTAAAAAAATAGGATTTATACTTGTGCCTAAATAAACCTTTATTTCTTCTAAAAGTTCTTTATAAGAAATAGGATTTCCTGTGCCTATATTTATTACCCCTTGATGTTCTATTTCTGCTGAACGAACTATAGCCTTAACTATATCGTCTACATAAATAAAATCTCTTGTTTGAGTGCCGTCTCCCCAAATTTCAGGAGCCTTGCCTTTTAGATAATCTCTAATAAATAGATATAATACACTTCCAAAATCTTTTTTCCATTCTTCACCAGGCCCGTAACCCCCGAATATCCTTAATCCAGTACTTTTTACAAAATCGGAATAAGATTCTGCTAAACCTTCACAAGCAACTTTGGCCGCAGCGTATATATTTCTTGGTTTTAATGATAAATATTCTTTATGAGGCATCTCATTTCCCGCATAGTTACTTCCAGAAGAAGGATAAATAACTTTCTTTACATTATTATTTTTGGCAAACTCCAAGGCATTCCACAGACCAAACACAGTTTCGTTATAACACTTGGTAGGTTCTCTTTTAAAAAGAGTTATAGAAGAAGGAGCTGCAAAATGAAATATGTATTCAATGTCTTTAGGAACGTTGTCCCAAGTATCTTTTTTTGAAATATCTCCCCAAATAACTTTAACCCCCTCAAAAAGAAAAGATAGCTTGCTACGAGCTATATCAAAATCAATATAAGAGAAATTATCTACTGCATAGATTACTGCACCTCTCTTTAATAGTTCTTTCCCAAGATTGGAGCCAATAAATCCGCTAATTCCGGTAACTAAAACCTTTTTTCCTTTCCATTCCATAATTAAAAATAAAGAAGACTCTTTTTAAGACTTATGTAATTTTATTACATATGTTGAGTCAACATCCTAACTATATTCTTACTTAATCCCTTTTCACCATATGGATTGCTAAACTTAGGATGTTTTATTTTTCCTGCCTCTATATCTTCAATAATTTTCTTTGTCTTTTTTACATTAATATTTGTAAGGAAATTTATTCCAGTTGTCAAACCCTCTTGTCTTTCAATTTTCTCTCTCAAAATTATACAAGGTTTTCCAAAAACCAAACTTTCTTCTTGGATGCTTCCACCGTCGGTAATTAAATATTTGCAGTTTGCCAAAAGGAAAATGAACTCTGGATAATCCATTAAAGAAGTTATTTTAATATTTTTCATACCCTTTATTTCACTTACCAACCTAAATTTTTCAATAGCCCTTGCAGTATTTGCATGAATTGGCCAGATGGCATTTATTTTTATAGATTTTAATATGTGAACAATACTCTTTAGTCTTTTTTCATTATTGATATTCTCATGTCTGTGGATATTGATAAGGGCATAATTTCCTCTAATTTTTTTATGTTTCTTTTTTCCAATATTGTGTGAAATTAAAGATGAATCAATAATAGTATTTCCAAAATTTATTATCTTTTTTCTGCCTTTATATTTTTGTAAATTTCTTTCAGTTAAATCTGAGACAGCAAGTAAAATATCTGAAAAAAAATCACTAATTTGTCTAGATATTTCCTCTGGAAAGGGTTCAAACCAACTTCCTGAACGCAATCCTGCCTCTAGGTGTACATTTTTCCACGTTTTTCTCGCGCTAAATATTTTGCTAGAACCAATTGCAGCAGAAGCGGTGCTCATGGTATCTCCATGATAAAGCACATACACCGGCTTTATTTTATTGACCAATCTCCTAATTTTCAAAATCATTGATAAAAACCAAAGAATAGAATTTTGATTTATTTTTGACCAGAATTTTGTGCTCCTGTCCGGTTCTTTACTTAGAACAAAGTCTGGCTTTTTTATACTAAAAGTTTCACATGCCTTTCCCAGCGAATGTTGGCCAGTGTGGATAAACCAATAATCTTTATTTTGTTTTTGTAACTCAAGCATTATAGGCATACATTTTATTAGTTCAGCCTTTGTTCCTATAATAATTGCTATCTTAGAATGTTTGTTTTCCATAAATCTATTCATAAAAATCTTATTTTAAGCTTTATGAAAGTGGAAAACTACTTTGTGAAAGTTAGATTATCAAATTCCCCATATTCTCCATCAATTTCTAAGAATTCTTCTCTTTCAATTATATTTCCTGGATAATCAACTTTCCATATTTTTATAGGTCCCCTAAACCCATTGAAATAAACAAACTCTCCCAAGTTTGCCCCTTGGTCGTTTAAACTTGTCACTATTGAATCTTGTTGAGAATAAGCAAGTTTTATGGTTTTGTATATCTCCTTAGGATCATTTAATAAATATAATTGGGCGAATAATCCTTTAGAGACTTTTGGCGAGAGATAAATAACTGCTCCTGTTTTATCTATTGCTAAACCTCCACCTTCGTTCTGGCTTGCTGAAGAAATTACTTTTATTGTAGCATCTAATCCTCCACCAAAGTCCAAAAGCTCTTTATTATAACTTAAATATCTTATTGGAATAATTATCTGTTTTTGATTGTATATAAAAATCCCTTTTGGTTGGGATATTGTACTACCATTTTTAGTCATTTCAAGAAGAACAGCCATAACATATGCACTATTAGATGGAAGGAATATTTGTTCTTCACCTTCCCAATAAAAGATATCTTCATCCACAGGAGTCCCTCCTTGATATAATTTAATATTACTTATATTTGTTTCTCTGCTTTGTGAAGGATCATAAACCATCAAAGGAATTTGTGAATATCTGTCTTGTCCTTCACTATCGCTCCCTATTATTGAATATGCCCCATATTTACCTAAATCGGTTGAATCTATAAGCAAGTAAGATACATCATGGGTTTTCATGAAACTTAGTGCGGTTTCAGGAAATGGAGTTGTCAACACATATCTTCCTATTAGATGTGGCCAGTAGCTAATGAAGTGCCCTCCATCAGTCACAGTAGGTCTTTGCCCTATTGATTGTATCCAGTATCCATAGTCCCACCAATGGACAAACACAGATCCTGGAGAAGTGTTTTCTCTTACCCAAGACATTGCATTTTGCCATTGTTGTTCGTAAATTCCAGAGACAGTGGCTTGAGTAGAATAAATTGTTCCAATTGAATAACTTGCAAGAGTACTAATCATTACTATTCCTAATATAAACAAGACGATAAATGAAGTTAGTTTTTTCATCTCATCATTTTTATTTTCATGCTTATAATCTAATATCTTAACAAATAAGAAACTAGACACAATAGGAAGAATAGGAGATATTATGAAAAGAAGTCTCACAGCCCCTCTCATAGAGACAATGCCCCAAAAGGCAAAGGCAAGCAATAGAATATATACAAAATCTATCTCCACGAAATCCTTTAGTGTTTTTTCATCTTTCTTTATATGGGCCTTGATAATTAGATAAAGTGAAATTATACCAAATGCAATTAAACTTCCCAAATAAAATAACTTAGAAATAAAGCTTTCTCCATCGAGTATGCTGGAAGGAGAATATTTACTGAAAACAAAACCAAGAATGAAAAGTACAAAGAACCCGTTAAGAAGAACTTTATTTTTTAAACTGAATTTTTTGACAGCCTCATAAAAAATAACTACTGTTCCAAGTATAAATACCCACGGTAAATAACCGAAATTTTGTAAAACCTCTAAGAAATAAGAAACTTTGTTTTCTGCAACAGTTAATCCAACCCTTGCTCTTCCAAATGGATACATAATTCTTTCAAAAATATCTCTGATAGAATTAATAAGGAAATTTCTATCAACAATCAGTAAAGCAAAAAATAGCAATAAAACTCCTATTATTGTGCTTGTTATAGGCCTTGGCAAATTAATTTTTTCCAGTTTCAATTTTTCTTTTAAAATTGTATGAAACAAAATAAAATTAAACCATAATAAAAATAAAACAAAAATACCAAAACCAGTATCACTAATATTTGTTATAATAAATTTTAAACTATTTACTTTAAAGAAAATAATTATTAATGCAGGAATTATCCATGCTGTGTAAATTATCCTGTTTTTAATTTCATTTTTTTGAAAGAAAAACATTAAAAGAGTAGCCAATCCAAAAATCATGTAAATATATCTATATCCACCCCAACTCCACGACATCAATCCAGTAAATATTCCAGCGAGAACTCCATATAGAATTATTTTTTTAGTTTTTTCCTCTTTGATTTGTTCATTCGAGTCAATTGAGGAATTTCCTGTTCCGATTTTCCACGCCATTATTATAAATAGAAAAGCAAACCAAAGCCAGACCATTCCAAGACTCTCTATTTCAGGAACTCCTGCAACTGTCCTATGCAACATAGCTGGTGCAAAAAGATAAAACAGAGAAGCTAAGATAGCGTATAACCAAGATTTTTCTTCTGAGAACTTTAATGAACCAAGAGTTTTCAAAAAAAGTAAAAATCCAATAACAGAAATGACAAAGAGTATTACTGGTGTAATAATTGCTGCATAAGTTAAAGAATTATTCCCAAAAAGTTGGCTTATCTTATAAATATAAAAGATAGTCCAAGGCATCAAACTTTCATACGCATAGTTATGCGATCCAAGTGGTACATATCTCATCATATCTGGATTATTTAATGTTCCACTGTTTATTTCTTGCGCATGTCGTAGGTACAAGAAAGGATCAAGATCAGGGGCGAGAGTCCAATCCCCTGTTGTTACATCTTTTAATCCTGGAATATTTGAAATTCTAACAAAAGCAGTTGTGAAAAGAAGCCAAATTATTATTGGCATAAACATCCATCTAAACTTACCAAAATATGCACAGATTGTTGAAATAGTTAGAGATAATGTTAATGCCCATAACAGTATTGTTGGAAAAATAGAAAGAAATTGGCTGATAGACGCAATCCCAACACTTATTTTTAAGGTACTTAATATACTAAATAATAATGAGATGAATAGTAATACAGAAAAAACTTTAGTTTGATGATTTGGAAAGAACTTTCCAATATTTATCTTAATAGTATCCGCCTCATCCATTTTATAAAGATAATTTTATCCCTTTTAAAAACATCGGTTAATCAAAGAAATAACCACAATCCTATTAAAATTATTGCAATCTGAAAACCATTTATTAGAGAAACTACCTCTATTTCATAAGATTTCCCATTTTTTTTCATTTTCTTCAATGTCCAAATAGCCAAATGTTCCAAGCCATAAATCCTATTGTAAGGCATATCTAAGCTTCCATCTTTGTTTGGTTTCCCAAAACTTTGTTTTTTTAAGTTACCTCCTAATTTTAAAACAGTTTCAAACATGTATGGTATAAAAAAGAACAATGCTATCTTTTCTATATTACCAAGAATTGCAATTGCCGCAATCATTATCCCAACAGAATAGGTTAAAACATCACCAGGAAAAACTCTTGCAGGATATTTATTAAAGATATAAAATGCAAACAAAGAGGCAACCATACATAATGCAATGATACTGAGCCAACTATTTCCGGTAATATAGGTAACATAAGCCAATGCCGACAAAATTAAGATTCCTTGTCCAGCTTCTAACCCATTGTATCCAGCTAAAAAATTAAAAGTGGTGGTGGCGCCAACAACCCCAATAGGGATAAGAAGTAAAGGATAAAATACTCCAAAATTTATTCCCATCATTGTTGAATTTCCAGAATTAATTACCATTAATGGAATTGCAGAAAATAGTACTAAAATAATCCTTGAACGTTTCGAAAGTCCTCCTTTTTTCCATCCAAATAAGTCATCGATAAGACCAACCAAAGTCACAATGAACATTGAGCTAAGTATCGCAAAAATCTTTAGTGAGACTCCATCTAAAGATTTAAAATAAAAAGTTTGCAATGCAATGTAAAGAAAAATTCCAATCATCGCACTTAAAACTACAACTACTCCTCCAGAACCAGCCACATTTTTTTGATTATTCCATTTGTTCATATCTTCCCAAACAAGTCCAATTTGTCTAGCTTTCTTTATCCAAAAAGGAATTACTAAAAAAGTGCAGAAAAAACTAACAAAAATAGTAGTCCAGAGTATAGTTTCAACCATCAATGTAAAAACAGCATCTAGCTTTTAAATTTAATGAACATTGCTTTCATTTATATTTATTTGAACAGTAAGGGGGTTAAATATACTTCAACAAATGCTGCAAAGATAAGAATTAAAATTGCTATGAAAACAAGAATTACAACATTTTCTAGAACTCTTAAAAATAATTTATTGTTTACTCCATGTCTCATTAGTCCAGTTCCAAACATCCCGCCTGCAAGTGCAGCCACAAAGTACGCGGTTATTTCTGGAAATCCATGAACCATATATCTCAAAAGTCCAAGGGGAATCTCTGCCAGACTATATCTTGTAAAAATTCCTATGGCGGCCGCAATAACACTAGCGTTCCATGCCAAAACAAAGATTGCACCTGCTCCAAAAATCAAAGAAAATACTAATGTAAAAATCATGACATACATATTGTTTTGAATTATTGATATGAGTCTACCGGTTGCTGTTGATGAACCATGAACTGTTACCGCATCTCCAGTAAGACTGTACAACTCAATACATTTTTCTATACTTCCTGGACTATTTATCATACAATAAGTTTCAAGTTGTGCATTAAAGAGATTAGAGTCCCCCAAAGCTATATTCCAAAATGAAAAAGCCACTACAAATCCAAAAAACAACCATACAAAAGCATATATTGCGTCACTATGAGCTCTCCATACACTAAAAAATCCTTCAATATGTTCATCTTGTTCTTCCTCTACTTTAATCAAATAGTACATAAAAGGAAGAGAAAACATAACACAAAAAGTGACAACTATCATTCCAGAATATTCAGAAAGAACAACATCCCTTGCAAAAAATAGTTTAACCAGCAAGAGCGAGAGAGAAGCATAAACGAGACCTATAAAGAACATTTTCCAAGGCCCTTTTTCAACTCTTTTTGGATTTACCAAGGATTCAAGCATATCATTAATAAAAAAAGAGAATTTTTAAACTTTCTTGAATTCTTTAGTTTATGAATAAAGATGAAATTTTTCACAAAATACTAAAAGATATAAAAAATGTTAAAATACAGGGAGCTAGAAATATAGCAAAAAAAGCACTTTATGCTTATTCTCTTGTTCCATCACAGAAGTCAAAAAAACTTCTTCTTTCGACAAGACCAACAGAACCTATGCTTGCAAGAGTTTTGAATGAAATAACAAAATCTTCATATTCAAAAGTTTTAGAGCATTTTGATTATGCTCAAAAAAAAATGAATGATAATGTTCTTAGAATAATAAAAAATGATGAAGTAATATTTACTCATTGCCATTCTACAAATGTAATCAATGCTTTGAAATATGCAAAGAAAAAAGGAAAAAAATTTGAGGTATATAATACAGAAACAAGACCATTAATGCAAGGAAGAAAGACCGCTACAGAATTAAAAAACGCAGGAATAAAAGTTACTTTATTTGTTGATTCAGCTGTAATGACAATTTTAAATCAAAAACATAATCCCAAAAAGGTTACAAAAGTTTTCATAGGTGCTGATGCTTTACTTAACACAGGAATAATAAATAAGATAGGTAGTGGGATGTTTTCTAAGATTGCTTACGATAATCATGTTCCTGTTTATATAATCGCTGACTCTTGGAAATACACAACAAAAAAAGTTCCAATTGAGAACAGGAAATTGAACGAGATATGGAACAATGCCCCCAAGAAAATAAAAATTTCTAATCCAGCCTTCGAATTCGTTCCACGGACGTATATTAAAGCGATAATCTCCGAGATGGGAATTCTAAAATACTCAGAGTTTGTAAGAAAAGTTAGAAAAACAAACAAATCTTAAACTTTGAAAATTAAGATTTGTTCTGCACTTCTATTATCATTTTAGTCATTTCTTTGGTGATTTCTTCAAGAGAAGAATTTAACTGCAATTTTATTTTTTCTAGTTTTTTTATCTGTTCACCGATTAATTTTTTTGTATTGTTTATATCTTTTTTAACAAAATTTCCACCACCAATATCTACTATTAGTTCATCAGATAAAAGCTTCGTTTTTACGAAGATGTTTTTCCCAATCTGAGACAATATTTCCTTTCCCTCTGCCCCCACGAATTCATCTAAGCCAATGCTAAGAGAACTCATCTCAATGATGTTTCTTTCAATTACTTCAAGCTGTTGTTGTATTTGACTTATATGCTGCTCAAAAACACTAAACTTAATCATTAAGTCTTCATTAGGCACGTTTTCATTTTTTTCCATAGAACTCTTTGATTATACTACTTTTAAAATTTTCCTAAATATACTGCTAAAGATTATTGAAAAAAGAAGATAAAAAATTAACCACCCCATAAACCCAAAGAATTTTGGATTCCCAATACTCACGAAAAAATCACTAAACCATCTGAAAAACAAAATAAATGGAACACCAGTAAATACCAAAGCTCTCATACTAAGTTTCATCATAGGCATAACAAATTTCATACCTTCTTTTTGTATTTCCATCATTTTTTGAGGATTATCTCTAAATTTCTTTGCTTCTTCATTAAGTTTTTTCTGTTGTTCTTTCATCTCTCTTAATGTTTTTTGATCAGTCGCATATTTTTGAATAATTGTTATTAAAAAAGAAAGAAGCGCAACAATAATTAACATCCCCCAAGTTATGTCCCAACCAAGAAGAGCTCCCGCAGTTGGATTAAGTATAGCCCCCACGGAGTTTTTTATTATTGGCAAACTATTCCAAAATGAAGCAATTAACAGAGAGAAAACCATTACAATTATTATTGGGGTAAAGCTACCTTCCTTTCCTTGATTATCCATAATTAAGAAATGTTTTTTGTTCTTTTAAACCTTAAC
>CAYIHJ010000002.1:0-22512 GCA_964363245.1 Candidatus Woesearchaeota archaeon
AGTCACCGAGTTATATCCTGTAGTTAATGTAAAAGAAGATATTGTTGGTAAATTGTTTAATGGTTCTCCGGTATTTTTAAAGGATTTAGATAAGAAACAAAAAACACTAACAGAAGGAAGAGTGTGTGTGTTCTCAGACGAAAGACTTATAGGGATATATTCATTAGTTAATTTAGGAGAAGTTTTTGCAAAACCTGAATTTGTTTTGCAACCGATAAAGTAAAAAATGGAAAGTAAAAATAGATGCGAATGGTCAGGGAAGGAAGACAAACTTATGATTAAATATCACGATAAAGAGTGGGGAACTCCCTGCCATAACGACAAAAAACTATTTGAGTATCTTATTTTGGACACCTTTCAGGCTGGATTGAGTTGGAGAACCATTCTATATAAAAGAGAAAACTTCAGAAAAGCCTTTGATGATTTTAATCCTCAAAAAATAGCCAAATACACTGAAAAAGATGTGAAAAGATTGATGAATGACGCTGGAATAATAAGAAATAAACTGAAAATTCTTGCAGCGATAACAAACTCACGGAAATTTCTTGAAACAAGGGACGAGTTTGGTACTTTTAACAAATACATCTGGAAATTTACAAGCCACAAAGCAGTAAACAATAATGTCAAAAATATTAAAGAAATTGGCGCCTCTTCAAAAGAGTCGGATGCGATGAGCGAGGATATGAAAGAACGAGGATTTAAGTTTGTTGGCTCAACTATCTGTTATGCCTTTATGCAAGGCGCTGGAATGGTAAATGACCATGAAATTAAATGCTTTAGGCATAAAGAGGTTTGAAAATGCAAAACGCAATAACTATTATAAAAATCTTAGCAACAATCATGGGAATAGTGATGTCTTTAGGATACTTTCCACAAGCATATAGAATTTATAAAAATAAATCTTCAAAAAATGTTTCAATATTATCTTATGTTATCTTCAGTTTTGGAACTCTTACTTGGCTAGTCTATGGACTTTTAATAAATGATTTGCCAATAATTTTAGGATTTATACTCGGAGTTATAGGTTCTTGGTTGGTTTTAATTCTAACCTTAATCTATAATAAAAAATGAGACAATTTGTATATTTTTCAAAGTCAGCCGTTACAAGTGGTAATGCGCTTTCAGAAGGAAATCTAATGAAAGCTGGAAGAATGGATATTGCAATACACACAATAATTGCAGGTTTCTTTTTATCTCATGATCTTAGAAAAGACACAAAAATGCATCTTATTTTTTATGGAATGCCAGATCCTCCAAAACACATTGAGATACAAGTAGTTCCAGAATTGGAGATAAGCAAGAAAGATGTCGCAAACGTGATAAGAAAAATATTATACAAATATAAAGAAGGAAAAAAGACAGAAGCTCTTCCTGGATGTTTTGTTGAAAAAAAGAGTTTTCTGAAAGTTATTGAAGACTTGATTGAAGAAGGAAATGAAATATTTATCCTTGACAAAAAAGGCATGGACATAAGAGAAGCAAAAATTCCAGAAAATTGTGTATTTGTTCTTGGAGATCACGAAGGACTTCCTCCAAAGGAATTCAAGAGGTTAAAGAAGATGGTTAATTCTGTATCAGTCGGGCCAAAAATGTATTTTGCAAGTCAAGTTGTTGCTGTTGTTAACAATGAATTGGATAGAAGAGGAGTATAAACCCCTAAGACATTCATCCTAGGGGAAAGAGGTGAATATGACCCCCTGAGTCTGGGTTCAGGGAGGTTAAAAAAATGTTTATTAACTTTAAGTTAATAGAATCACGAAATTGGTTTATAAATCAGTTGTGAACAATTGATAGAGAAGGCTATTCCATAAGCTTTTTAAACAAAAACTAGCTTTCTGACGGATGGTGAAAATTGTTCTGACGCCAGATTGGTTTCTCGGGTTTGATGTTCTTATAGAAGTCTTTAGTTTTATAGTTTTGGCAATTTTCTGTGCATTGTCCATTAAAAACTATCGTGTAGATAGAGAGAAAAAAGGATTTTTGTATATGGCTATTGGATTCGGACTTGTAGCACTTGCACAACTAGCAACAATTCTTACAAAAACGATTCTTTACTATGACTTTGACCCTATTCAACAAATTGGAAACTCAATAGTTGCGAGCCAGATTGTAAACTCTGTTGATATCTTTTATTATATAGGATTTTTCTTTTATAGGTTTTTAACACTGGTTGGATTATATATTATTTACAGACTTCATAACACAAGAACTTATTTGGGAGATATTCTTATCTTTTGCTATTTCATATTACTTTCTATATTGGCAAGCACAGAAATATATTATTTCTTCCATCTAACTGCTCTTGCTCTACTTTTGCTTATAACTAGAAATTACTATGGAATTTACAAGGAAAATCACTTCAAGAATACAAAAACACTCATGGTCGCTTTTGGCATACTTGCCTTAAGTCAATTACTTTTCGTCTTTTCACCAGGAGTAGTTCAAGTGAGTGCAAACATAGTAGAATTAATAAGTTATATCTTGTTGTTATTTTTATCTATAAAAATAAGAAAAAATGGTAAGGAAAAGAAGTCGAATGGAGATAATATCAGATATGTTGGCAGTAATTCTGCAAAAAGGCGGAAGCATTAAGCCAACTCATTTGATGTATAAGGCAAATCTCTCACATAAACAAATGAAAGGTTATTTAGACGAGTTGGAAAAGAAAGATTTGGTTATTAAAAGCGATAAAGAAAGAAAAGGGGAAAATGCTTCAATCAAAATAACCGCTAATGGAAGGACTTTTGTGTATAAATATTCTCAAATGAAGGAATTTGAAAAGACATTTGGGCTTTAGGTAATTTTAAAAATAGATTATTTCTTTGGATTTTATGGAACCTAAATATCTTATTGATGCAGAAGAATTTTACAAACGAATCGAAAATGCACAAATTAGTAATCCCAAAGATAAAAATTGTACGGGTAATTCTTTTTATTTATCAGGATTAATCAAAAAAGAAATAAGGGCTTCTACAATAAAAAAAGAAATAACTAATTTAATAATGTCTTGTGATGAAAAAGAAGCGATATTTATAAGTTTTGAAAAGAAAGGAAAGGGACAAAGAGAAATAAAACATATTCTAACTATTGATCCTAAGGACAGGAATGTTGTTTATTCTAGGAATGGGGTTGGTGGGATTTTTTGGATGGTTGAAAAAAGCAAGATGGTAAGATTATGTTTAAAAGAGCTATCTTCTGCTGAAATGAAATATTCTAAACTTAATCTTGAAGCTGTAGGAGAATTGATTAAAGATAGATAAATTTACAGAAGAAATATTTAATAAGACTCATGGTTTCTTGTGAATATGAAAAAGTCGATAAGATTATACATTGATGGAATAGTTCAAGGCATATTTTTTAGAAATTTTGTTAAGGAGAATGCCGAGAAGTTTAATGTTAAGGGATTTGTAAGAAATCTTGAAGATGGAAGGGTTGAGATTTTTCTGGAAGGGGGCATTGATGAAGTAAATAAGATGATTGAAGTGTGCAAGACAGGACCAAAGCATTCTCAAATAAAGAATGTTGAAGAGAAGGAAGAAAAATTCCAGGACTTCAAGACCTTTAAGGTGTTGCATATATAATCAAAGATGATTTACACTAATTCTGATGGAGGAGCAAGAGGAAATCCTGGCCCTGGAGCTATTGGAGTTATTGTTAGAGATGAAGGAAAAATACTTATGAAATACAGCGAATTCATAGGCAAAAATGTCCCAAACAATATTGCAGAATACGAGGCTCTAATAAAAGCTCTTGAACTTGCCACTAAATATACAAGAGAAGAAGTAACTTGTGTTGTTGATTCCGAGCTAGTGTACAAACAACTTATGGGAGAGTATAAAGTTAAACATCCTAAAATGATGGAACTATTTCTTGTTGTTCAAAGGATGCAAGACAAATTCAAAAAAATAAGATATATACACGTTGGTAGAGAAGATACATTCCAAATGCTTGCGGATGAACTCCTTAATGAAGAACTAGAAAGTAAGGGGTACAAAAAATATGGCAAATAAATATTTAAACACTTTTTCCGTCTGAAAGATATGGGACGTGAAGAGGAGATAGTTAAGGAACGTTTGAAGAAATTAGAGGAACTAAAGAAAAAAGGGATAAATCCTTATCCTGCTAGGTTTGAGAAAAAGCATACTTGTTCTGAAGCATTGGGTTCTAAGATTGGTGCAAAAGTTGTGACTGCTGGTAGACTAATGAACAAAAGAGATTTGGGTAAAATAATTTTCTCAGTACTTAGAGACGGGACTGGAGATATACAAATTGTCCTTCAAGAAGGAAAGACTCCAGCAAAAACGATGAGCTTTTTCAAAGAATATTCCGACTCTGGAGACATAATTGGTGTAGATGGAAAGCTTTTCAAAACAAAAACAGGACAGACATCAATTCTTGTAGAAAAAATAGAGATGCTAAGCAAAAGTATTCTTCCTTTACCAGAAAAATGGCATGGAATTCAAGATGATGAAGAAAGACTTAGGAAGAGATATTTAGATATAGCAATAAATCCGGAAGTTAAGAAACTTTTTGAGCAAAAAGCAGTTTTCTGGGGAGCATTTAGAGAATTTTTGACTAAGCGTAATTTCTTAGAAGTTGAAACTCCTGTTCTTGAAAATTCTGCAGGCGGAGCAAGTGCAACTCCATTTGCAACCCATCACAATGCATTGAATCTTAATGTTTTCTTAAGGATTTCAATGGGAGAACTTTGGCAAAAAAAACTTATGGTTGCAGGTTATGAAAAAACTTTTGAGATTGGAAGACAATTCAGGAACGAAGGAATGGATGCAGAACACTTACAAGATTACACTCAGATGGAATTCTATTGGGGATATGCAGACTACAAGAGGGGAATGAAACTTGTAGAAGAAATGTACAAAGAAGTTGCGAAGAAAACTTTGGGAACTCTTAAATTCAAAACTAGAGGTTATGAAATTGATTTGGGAAAGAAATGGGAAAATTATGATTATGAAAGTTTAATAAAAAAACACACTGGAATAGGCATCTATAAAGCTTCGGAAAAAGAAATAAAAACTAAGCTTAAAGAATTAGGAGTGAAGCATGATCCTAAAATGTCTAAGTGGAGGCTTGTTGATTCTTTGTGGAAACATTGCAGAAAAAAACTTTCTGGGCCTGGTTTTTTAACAGGGCAACCAGTTGAAATAAGTCCATTGGCAAAGAGAGATTCAGAAGATCCGAGAAAAGTTGAGCAATTCCAAGTAATAATTGCGGGAACAGAATTAGGAAATGGATATTCTGAATTGAATGATCCTGTTGACCAAGAATCAAGATTTAATGAACAAAGAAAAATGAAGGAAGGTGGAGATGCAGAAGCACAAGAACATGACGAGAGTTTTGTTGAAGCGTTGAAGCACGGAATGCCTCCTACATGTGGATTTGGAGTTTCCGAAAGACTTTTTGCTTATCTTGTCGACAAACCAATAAGAGAAACTGTTATATTCCCATTAATGAAGCCGGAGAATTAAAATGATTGATGCGGAATTTTTTGATATTTTTGGATTTATTGGATTTGTTATTTTATTAATAACTGGAATATCAATAAGAAATAAAGTTAAAAAGCAATCTTTGATAATCATAATAATAAGTTTAATAGGATTGATTGTTGACGGATATATTGTATTAACTAAATTTATATTAAAATAAAAATGAGTTCTTTACCAATTTCTCGGGAGCAGGCACTCGCACTTGTTAAGAAATATAATACTCATGAGCAAGACTTAAATCACTATTTAGAAAGCGAGGCTGTTTTGAGGGGACTTGCTACACGTCTTGGAGAAGATATTGAATATTGGGGGATGCTCGGACTATTACATGATGTAGATTGGGGGATGACTAAAGACAATGTCGCGACACATCTGACAAAAATGCCAGAGTTGCTGCGAAAGGTTGGTTTCGATGATGAGTTTATTGAGAACATATTAAGTCATGGTTATGGTTTTGAAGAACTTCAACATCTGGCTGATAAAAAACGTTCCAAAAGAATTCATCACGCACTTTCTGCAGGAGAAACAATTACTGGGCTAGTTCATTCCTATGCTTTAATGAGGGGAAAGAAAGTTAGTGATATGGACGCAAAAGGTTTAATGAAGAAATTTAAAGATAAAGCTTTTGCTGCAAAAATTGATAGAGATATAATAAAAGAAATAGAAAAGATGGGATTGAGTTTAGAAGAATTTTTCCAGATAGCTATTGACTCAATAAAAAATATAAAGGAGAAAGTAGGATTAACTTAGTTAACTAAAATGTCTTTAATA
Organism: Candidatus Woesearchaeota archaeon; assembly: GCA_964363245.1. Taxonomy (GTDB): domain Archaea; phylum Nanobdellota; class Nanobdellia; order Pacearchaeales; family GW2011-AR1; genus JAGVNG01. The sequence goes on from CAYIHJ010000002.1 coordinate 6,276, forward strand.
ATTAAATCAAATATAAGAAAAGTTGTGAAAGACTTGGACAAAGAAGATATGATTTCTAGTGTAGCTGATGAAGTTGAAAGAGCCTTAGATAGAAAAGTAGAGGACATTCTCGCAGAAGGAATAAAAAGAGCGAAAGCAAATAATCGTAAAACATTACAAGCAAGAGATTTATAATGCCAAGCAAAAAGAGTACACAAGGGAGAAAGAATAGAGCTTCAGGAGCAAGATTTGAACTTAAGGTAAGAGGTAGTTTGGAAAATGATGGCTGGGTTGTTGATAAGTGGACAAATAATGTAGATTTGGAGGAAGGAAAGCTCACTAAGGCAAAAAGAAAATTTAATCCATTCAGCAAAATCCTTGGAATAGGGACAGGATTTCCCGATCTTGTTTGTTTTAAAAAAGTTGGAGAGTTATATGAGGTTATGGGGGTGGAAGCTAAAGCAAATGGATGGCTTGACAAAACTGAAAAAGAAAAGTGTGAGTGGTTACTTGAAAATAAAATTTTTTCTAAAATTCTAATTGCAAAAAAGAGTGAGAAGAGAGGAGAAATAAATTATATGAACTTTAAAGAAAAATATGTTGAAAGTTGATTAAATCAAACACAATAAATCTTATAACTTGTTTTTAACTTAAACTATAATGAGACTAATAGTCTTTTTACTATTAACAATTGTTCTCTTAGCAAATGTTTCTGCGTTGTGTAGTGCTGGACAGATTGACATAAATACTGCTTCTCTTAAAGATTTGGAGAAAATAAAATGGGTTGGAAATGCAACTGCTCAGAAGATTGTTGATGCAAGACCTTTTTCTTCTGTTGATGATTTAAAGAGAGTAAGCGGGCTGGGAGGTACAGGCAAGAGACTTACAGATATTAAGGCAGAAGGACTCGCATGTGTTGAAAATGAAGTAAACAATGATGAGGAAAAAGATGTTAACGCAAATACCACTCAAGATAATATTAGCACTAATAATAATTCTAATAATGAACTTGCTGTCAATGTTAGCAGTTATCAAAAAATTGAACCGCAAATAATAAACCTTAATTATGCCGTGAATGACACAAAAGGTATAAAAACTGAGGAAAATTCTGAAAATCTAGGCGAAACTAGGAAAAACAAGATTGCCTTATATGGTTTTTTTGTTTTTAGTGCTGTTATTATAATACTACTTTTTTTAAGAAAAAGTAGAATATACAAAAATGATATCTAAAAAGGAAAATAAGGAATGTATAAGGGTCGCAATGATATTGGAAATAATAGGAAGACCCCCAGAACATCTAACGGATACTTTGAACAACATAATCAAACAAATGGAAGAGGAAAAAGGAGTTGAGGTTGTTGATAAAAAAGTAAATGAACCAATTGAAATGAAAGATCAAAAAGAGTTCTTTACAACTTTTGCAGAAGTAGAAGTAGAGGTAGAAGAGATTCTCTATTTAGCAATATTAATGTTCAAATATATGCCTGCACATGTTGAAATAATTTCTCCCGAACTTATTGCATTAACAAATAATGGATGGAATGATATATTCAATGAATTAGTAAGAAGGCTTCACAACTATGATGAAGTAGCTGGAGTTCTTCAAATGGAGAAGAAGATTCTCGAGGATAAACTTAGATTTATTTTAGAGAAGAATCCTGAATTGGGAAAAGAAGTTAAAGAAGATAAAAAAGAAAATTTGACAAAACCGGAGCAAAGTAAAGAGAAAAAGGGCGCGAAGAAGAAATAACTCGTCCTAGCTATGCCAAGTTAAAGAAGAAATAATTATCTTTTTCCCTTAGATATCTTTAACAAATCAACTGAACTGCTTGTCTTTTTATATCTTTTACGCAAAAACCATCCAACAAAGAGCACAACCAAAGCTACAAGACTCCATCCAATTATCTTTCCTGTTGAGCTACTTTCTTCTTTGGGTGTACACTGAACAACACAACAATTTCCATCTTGAGCATAAACAGACTCGCCTGGACAGATTTCATTTGCACTGCATTTTGTTCCATTAAGTTCTAAGCAGGTTTTTGAATTTATGACTATGGTATCATTATCCCCTTCCTTCGGAATATAATCTTTGATAAAAGTTAGAAATATTGCAGAGTGAACAAACACATCCTCTTCTTCAGCGTTTTCATATTTAGCTGTTATTTGTCCCTCAAGATTCTTCTCACTATCTCCAGACGAAACGGTAAACGCAATCTTGATTGTGGAATTGTCATCCATCTCTCTTATCTCTGCTACTGAAAGATTAACATAAGGCTCAAGTTCTTCTGAAACATAAAGAGAAATGTTTTGAACTGATGCGTTTTCTCTGTTATAAAGATAAATTATACGAGTCGTATTTGAATTTGTAGCCACTGAAACATTAAAGATGAACGGCTCGAGACTTAACTTTCCTACTTCTCCTCTGTTAGTTATTGTGTTATTTTCTGTCTCCATGTAAACTGGAACCGAGTAAGAGGTATTTTCACTTTCAAAAGTTATTGTTTGAAGTGTTGATTCATTGAGAGTGTCATCAAACTGGAAATTAACTTTCTTTGTCTGCCCAGAAGATAATGCAATAGTTTGGGTTGTGCTTCCAGTTCCAAAGAAAGACCAAAAATCTTCTGATGTTGAAGAGTTTTCAGAGGTAACTTCAACTTCCATACTCCAATCCCTTAAGTTTGTTAGTTCTAAATAAAAATCACCTTTTGTTTTAATAAATCCTGGAACAACATAAAAATCAGCAGTTTCATTATTTATTGTAAAGTTCTTTATTACATCGTCTTCTTTTATTTGTGTTCCAACCTTATACTTCACGTTTTGAATTTGCAAAGAGTAATTACCTGGATTTTTTCCAGACGATCTAGACAAGGTAGCATAAAGATAATAATCATCTTTTATTTTTGAAAGACTAAACTGTGTTGGAACTCTTACATGTTCTCTGTAAAAGAAAATATTTCCAGTCCCAAAAGAATCTACAAAATTTCCAGATATTTTTGCTATCATAGTTTCATCCTGTGCAAATTCTTCTTTTGTTTCTATTTGGATAGCTTGGACTAATGGCAAAAGAAATAATATTGAAAAAAGGGTTAGCAATAAAAATACTTTCACGTTGAAGGGTTTTAGATTATCATTATGCATTCTTTTATTAATAGCTCTCATATTGTAATGAGATAAAGAAGGTTAATAAAGTTTATTTCTATTTACTAATATCTTTCAGTTTCTTTAAAACATCGTCCAATTCTCCACTATGTCTTCTCTGAGGAACTGGTCCGTGATGTTGCGCACCTGTATGGGGAAGTATTCTTCTTGGCATCATTCTTGGTATTGATGATCCAAAATAGGATTGATTATTGTATGCTCCTCCTGACGAAGGTCCGGAAGGCTTGAATTTGGTCTTTATATAAAGCCAAAATCTTCTTAGACTATCTCTAAATATTATCGCTACAATTAATAAAATTATCAAAGCAACCAAAACCCATATCCATGTATAGTTCTTTGACTTAAGTTTGTCAAAACAGCAAACTTCTGAAGACAAATCACATGAGAAATTATTATTTATTGTCTCATTGCTTGTACAAGAGAAAGACCTGCAGAATCCCAAATTAATTTCACACTCACTATCTCCTCCACCATTGCCACCGCCGTTGTCATCATCTGCGACAATACATTCTCCTCCTCCAACGCAACATCTTCCAAGACTGTTATCTGATGATTGCTCAAATCTCCCTCCAAGACATCTTTCACTACTTGAGCATATTTCTCCTCCTTGTAAGTCACATGTTGAAAGTTCTTTTTCTTTACTACAACAAACTCCAAATGAACATGAGTATGCACTTAATGCATTTCCACCTGCTGCAGTACATGATGATGAAGACATACAGAAATAATTTGCTGTCTCACAATCTGGATTTGAAGTTGAACCATTTGAGGATCCTGCAGTGCCTGCACGAGGGGATATTGCATAAAGCAAGAATGCTGTATTCTTTATACTTCCTTGCCAACATCCATCACTGCCTTGTGTTGTTTCTACCCAGTTAAGAGCATTTGTTTTTTCTGTCTCCTCGTCATATCTAAGAGCAAAAAGGGCAAGAGCAGTATCATAATATCTATCTCCAGAAGTTTCCCAGTATTGACTATTCTTTTGTTTTAATAATAAGTCATTCCTGTAGCTTTCTCCAGATAAAATGTAAAGGAATGCTTCAGGGAAAGATTTTGGATTATTATCCGCAGCCGTAACTAAATAAGGGATATATGAAGAAATATCTTCGTTAAGGGAGTCAAGAACAAGAGACGCCCATAAAGTTCCTTCATAGCTACATCCTTGTCCGTCAGCAAAACATGATGAATTAATTTTTTCTGTAGTTGTCCCACCAGAAGAAGCCGAATTAATTTTTGCCCCTACATGAATTGTTGGAGAAGATTGTTCTTTAAATAATGAGTTTGTGACAAAATCTTTATCACATGATATTTTGTATTCGTTGCTTTGACATTGTGGAGCAATTTTTAACCAGTAACCTGTCTCTGACAGGGAAAGGCATGAGCCTGCACCATCATTTATTTTCTTGTCTGTACCAATAGAAATTTGATAAGAACGTTCTGCACTACCAACTGAATATGTTATAGTACAAGTTGTTATTTCTTCAGCATCAATCTGCAGATACCATTCAAGATTTGTTGCAGCTTTTGTATGTGCAAGAAGCCAAGCTTTAGGTTTGACTGTTGACGCTCTAGCGCCGGATTCTTTCAGCGCAAAAAGAGCCTGAGCCGTTTGTTTTATTTTGCACGCGCCAGTTGGCCAGCATTCATCATTGCTTGAAGCCAACATAACTTGACTTTTGCATGTTTTTGCAGATAGAAGAGTAAAGATATTATCATCTAAGGAAGTTGAGCAATTTGCTGTTTTATTTTGTAGGCAACTATATCCCTTATTGATTTGGGTTGTGTTTAATTCAGCAGACACACTAACGGAAAACAGCGTTAGAAACAAAAGAAACACTGCAAACAGCAACACCTTTCTTTTCATTATATACATAGATAGGTGTTCTTTTTAAATATTTTCAAGGAGGAGTCAAAATATTAAGAATTAGTGACGAAGTTATCCTTCTTCTTTTTTGCTGGCTTCTTCTCAATCTTCTTTTCCTGACTACCTGTTGTTTTCTTAACAACATAATTTACCGGATTACGCAGTCTCATTTCTTCATCAGTTGGAATAATTCCTATTCCTTTATAGTAATCTTTGTCGTAGTTTGGCGGAGGAACAATCTTATTTCTGTAGCTCCAGAATATTTGAGCTTTTATGTAGCCGTCTTTTAATGGAACTGGATTCTTCTTATTCCAGTCATAAAGTCTTTTTTCAAGTTCGTCTCTTTCCATTCCTATCGAACGGAACAAATTTATTAGAACAAACAATGCTCTTTTCCTACCATCTGTCAAGCCCTGAAGAATTTTTCTAATTGCAGGTGGAAAGAATTCATCTGAAATCTTTTCTAACTTTATTGGCTTATATTCTGCCCTTTCAAACTTCTTCTCTGGTTCATCAAGGTTGTTTTCCTTATGCCAATCAAGAGCCTGCATTAATAGCCTTGAAGCTTCTCCCTCTTTTGAGTCTGGACTAAATTCTTTTATTGAAACCTTTAATGGATCAGCTTTTTTTGGAGAAAAATCTTTTAGTTCTTCTAGTGTTAAAACAACACTGGCAAGAGCTGTTTTCTCATGTAATGAATAGGGAGCACGAAAAAGATGTCGAGGGGAAACAAGAATCATATCTGGAATTACCTTTTCTGATTCTCCTATATCTTTTACATATTCGTTTGAGACTGAAATAGCAGTTATTTTTTTTACAAGTTCTGGTTTTATTTTTTCTGTTAAGTAACTAAGAATTATACGAGGATATCTTGGGAACATTTCGGAGGTTTTTACGTCGTTTATCTCTTTAGGGAATGCTTTCCATGGAACTATGATATGGAATCCCTTACTTCCGCTGAACTTTATTCCAATATTCTTTACTCCATGAAAATTCAACATCTTGACAACAAGTTCTGTCATAACTTTACTATAATCTAAATATTTGCTATCAATATCAATAATCAAATCCCACCCTATTCTAATGTCATTCAACTGTTTTTCATTTAAACTAGTTGAAATCTTTAATGGATCCTCCCACAACTCTTCGGAGCAATGAAAGGAAGTTGCTCCGTTCTTTGCTGCTTGAAAAACCTCGCTAGGATATCCTAGCGAGTCAGGTCTTTTCCCGAAACCTTCGAAATATCTTGGGATCGTTTCCCTGTTTTTTGAGAAATCAAATATGACCTTTTGGATATCTGGCCTTGAATAATACATAGAGGTTATTTTCCTTATTCTCTCTTCTTTTTCACTTTTATCCTCCATAATAAAAACATTAAGCCAAGATTTATATAATTACCCTATACTTAAACATAATAATACTTAAAAGATAGGCACAGCTTTAAAAAATATGTTAATAGAACTACAAAATCCTACTTTGTTATCAAGAGTTGTGGAAATAATATCTGATATTGTAAATGAAGTAAGAATAAAGGTGAATGAGTCTGGATTGAGCATAACTGCAATGGATCCAGCAAACGTTTCCTTGGTTGGATTCAAGCTTCCAAAAAGTTCTTTTTCAAAATTTGAAGCTGGAACTGAGACTCTTGGAGTAAGCTTAGACAACTTAAAGCAGGTCTTGAAGAGGTGCAGTTCTGGAAGTTCTTTGAGAATTGAAAAAAAAGATAATTTTCTTGAAATGCAAATTCAAGATAGAATAAAGAGGAATTTTGTTTTGAGTTTGATAGATATTGAGGGCGATGACATTGACTTCAGTGCGAAAACAGAGAGAATGGAATTTTCATCTTCTGTTGAGTTAAGCGCGATAGATTTAGTTGACTCTATAGAAGATTGTTCAATTGTATCTGACTCTTGTTCTTTTATAATAGAAAATGACCGATTTATAATAGAAGCAAAAGGGCTTAATTCCACTAGGTCAGAATTCTCAGGAGATGAAGCAAGAATAAAAGCAGAAAACTGCAAATCAAAATACAGCCTTGAATATCTTCAGAAATTTGTTAAGGGAGCAAGATTAAGTGAAAAAGTTATTTTAGAATTTGCAAACGACCACCCCTTGAAGATGGAATTTAGAAATGAATTCATGGAGCTGAAGTTTGTTCTTGCACCAAGAGTTGAGACAGAGGATTGACACGAATCTGAGAAATATTAATTTAGAGTGTCGGTCCGAGTAGAGGATTAAATTTACTGCTCTTTTTTGTGATATAAGTCCAAGATATAAACATGATTTCTGTCTTTAAAGTATTCATAAGATAATCTGAAGGGTTTAATATATAATTCTCTTGTGCCTTTTCGACGATATCTCATTGGCTTTCCAACTTCTGGATTAGATTTTATCTTTTCAATTTGCTTTATTATTTTTTCTTTCAAGAAACCGTCTTTGATTTTAAAAAAAGTTTGTTGAAATTCTTTTGTAAAAGTTACATCTACCATTTTTTCATTTCTTCAATGAAATTGTCAAAACTCATAGTTATTCCTTCTCCAGATTCTATTCTTTTGTATGCTTCTTCGGTTCTTCTCGCAAATTCAATATCTTCTTTAAGCTGTTTATCAATATCAGAGGCTTTTTTCAGGATGAGATTTTTTTTATCTCTTATAAAAATAATTTTATCTCCTTCTTTCAAATTCTTTCTCATGCTCGTTGGAATCACTATTTGTCCTTTTGAACTAAGCCTTGATATCTCAAATTCTACCATAGTAAGCCGTGTCTTACTTGATATTTAAATGTTTCTTTTTCCAACATTTTCGAAGATAAATTATCAAAAATCTCTTAATTTCAGCCAAACATAATAATAATAATAATAATAATAACGAAATATATATACTAATTTTCTATTAATCAATAAGGTTGAATTAAAGTGAATCAAAAGAGGTTGAATTTATTTTTTGTTCTGGGAATTATATTAGTGGTTTCTGTGTCATTCGTTTCTGCGTCATGGTTTTCTAATTTCTTTGGTAAAATAACTGGACAAGCGGCAAGTGACGATAGCACTAATATTGGAATTGGATGGACACAATGGTATGATAGGGATGATTCTTCCGGAACTGGAGATTGGGAAGACCTCACAAGTTTGAGGAGTACATATCCTGGACAAATATGTGATTCTCCTTCACAAGTAGAATGCCAAACAACAACCGGAATTGATTACATTCTAACTGGACAAAATGTAACTTGTAATGTTAAAGAAGGGTTTTATTGTTATAGTGCTTATAATCCTTCAGAAGAATGTTTAGATTATAAGGTAAGATTTTATTGTGGAGAGGCGTATCAGGGAGACACTTATTTAAGTTCAGATAATCCAATTACAATGGTAACTTTTAATAATTATACTTATCAAGTTGAATTGATTTCAGCGAGTGATACGACTGCAACCATCAAGGTTACACAAGGTGGAATAAGTGGGAGTAAGGAGGTTAATGAAGGACAAAGTAAAGAAATTAATGGATTGAATGTTTATGTAAAAACTGCTGATGAAACGAATTTATTTTTGAGTGCCGTGTTGGGAGTGAGTTTAGTAAATGAGGAGGCAAAATATATCATAGAAAAAGATTTTGGAGTAGATTATGAGAGAAAAATTATATACGACGCCGATAGTTTAGAATCTGGAATAAATGCGGACGGGGTTGATGCGGTTTCAGAATACTTTTCTGGATTTGTTGATGGGGAATCTGCAACATATCATTTTGAAGGTGATTTGAACGATCATATTGTGACAATTATAGTAGAATTTGACCATAAGTTAAGTTTTAAGGAATTTAATTTAGTAGTTGGTAACTTAGATGATGGAGATAATATTGCAGAGATTGGTTACTCTGATTTAGAAAAAATTGGATTGGAAGGAACAGTTTTAACTTATTTAGAAAGTGAACAATATGCTAATTATTGGTATACTAATAACAATAAGTTTGTAGCATTCGTGAATATTAAAGAAGATTCTATAGATGAAAACGATGATTCATTCATTGATTTCTTGGGAGCTTATTTGGATAAGTATCCCTCAACTTTAGAGGTAGTGAAAGGGTCCTCTTGTGAAAATGGTTGTTCTCTTGATGGGGAATGTTATCCTTATAATAATAGAGTAGATGGAAATTATTGTGTAGTTGGTGGAGTTTGGACTGCGCAATTACAAGATAAAGCAGCTTGTGATAATAACTTTGAATGTAGTAGTAATGTATGTGTTTCTAATCAGTGTGTAGAAGGAAATCTTATACAAAAGATATTGAACTGGTTTAGAAAATTATTTGGTAGAGGTTAATTCTTTTTAATATACTCATAAGCACTATAAGCAGCCGTGCAACCATCTGCGACTCCTGTGATTAATTGCTTGAAGTGTTTGTCTGTGACATCTCCTGCTGCATAAATTCCAGGGATGTTGGTTTCAGCAGTCTTGTGGTCTATTATTATTTCACCTTCTTTGTTCAGCTTTACTCCAAGAGGCTTTGCAAGATCTGAAAGAACAATATGTCCTATTGCAACAAATATTCCATCAACTTTGAGCTCTTTTTTCCCCTCGTATGGCTTATCAAGAGCAACATACTCTGCAAAGTCCTTTCCTCTTATTCCTTTTATGTTTGTTTTGTTGATAACCTCTATTTTTTTATTGGATTTTATTCTCTCCATATTTATTGGTTCAGGATGAATTTGTTCCCCTCTGTAAATTATGTAAACTTTTTTTGCATACTCTGCAAGAAGAAGAGCGTCTTTTGCAGCGCTATCAGAACCACCTATGACAGCAACAACTTTATTTTTGTAAAGAGGGCCGTCGCATAAGGCACAGTGGCTAACTCCTTTCCCTTCCATTTTTTCTGCATTTTCAACGCCTTCCAATTTTCTCCATTTTGTTCCTGTTGCAAAAAGAATTGTCTTAGCCAAGTATTCTGACTTATTTGTCTTTATGGAAAAACTATTTGCATTTTTCTTGATTTCAAGAGCCTTTTCATTTTTTATTGTTACTAAATCATAACTTCTTGCATGGTATTCAAGGTTTTTTGCAAGCTCTGTTCCTGAAATTCTTGTGAATCCTGGATAATTTTCAACTAGGTGTGTTGTTGTTATGACTCCTCCAACAGCGGCCTCTGTTCCATGAGTGTGCCCAAGAACAAGAGTTTTAAGCCTTAAACGAGCAGCATACATTGCAGCAGCTAATCCTGTTCCTCCTCCTCCAAGCACAATAAAATCGTATTTTTCGATTGTCATATTATTTTATTTGATTTTCAGTGCTTTTTTCAAAGCATCCTCGTCGTAACCTACAATTATTTCTTTTCCAACTTCTACAACCGGAACAGCCATTTGTCCAGACTTTTTTATCATTTCTCTTGCTGCTTTCTGATCAATGCTTATATCTATATTAGTAAATGAAATTTTGTGGACTTTGAAAAATACTCTTATTCTTCCGCACCAAGGACATGTTGGCGTTGAATAAAACTTGACTTTTGGCATTTTCTCTTTTGTATTATCTAATATAAAATAAGCCACTTTATCTTTTAAAACTTTTGAAGTTAAAAACTCACAATTTTTAAACAATAATTGTTTAATATACTAATTAAAAAGATGGTACAGATACCTTTGTTTGGGGCTTTGGCAGCAGCAAGTGGGACAATTCTTGAAAAAGTAATCCTTAGAAAGAGAAAGATTGATATCAAACTATACCAGGTATTGTCATTTTTGGTTATTGTTCTGGTAATGTTGCCTTTCATATACTTCTTTTGGAGAGCTGATGTAGCTGCTTTGGAGCTAAAAAACATAATTATTTTTGGAGTAGTTATATTATTATCTGTAGCCGCAAACATACTTACTTTCTATTCTGTAAAGTGGGAAAAGATAACAAATATAGAACCTGCAAAAATGCTTGAGCCTTTATTTGTAATATTACTTGCAATACTTTTTAGTCTTTTTACGGAGGGGTTGTATGCTCAAAACACGAAAGTAATAATTCCTGCATTAATAGCCGCGGTTGCTTTAATTTTTTCTCATATAAGGAAACATCATTTAAAGTTCAATAAATATTTTGTAGCTGCAATCTTTGGGAGTTTGTTTTTTGCTCTTGAATTAGTTATTTCAAGATTAATACTTGAATTTTATTCTCCACTATCTTTTTACTTTGTAAGGTGTCTTTCTATTTTTTTGATTAGCCTGTTGATATTCCATCCAAAATTGAGTAGAATAGATAAAAAAGTAAAGGGAGAGATACTCCTAGTTGGTTCTATATGGGTTGTATATAGGATGATAATATATTATGGATATGTAAACCTTGGAGTCATTTTCACAACACTTTTGATAATGATAGCACCAGTATTTGTATATATTTTTGCATGGAAATTCCTTCATGAAAAGATTGATTGGAGAAACATCACCGCCGCGGTTGTGATTATTGGAAGCATTCTGTATGCACTTTTGGTTTAGTTTCTGAGACAGTGTTTAAGTTGTATAGTAATTATATAATGGTGACATATAGAAAACTTTATAAACTATTTCTCGCTGAGAAAAATACTTGAAAATGGATAAAAAAAATAATACTTTTAGTACAATAGGGACCTACTTATTGAGTGGAGCTTTATTGACCGGCACAGTATATGATTCTGCAAATGCACAAGGAAGAGCTCTTGATATTAGAAAATTATGGGATGGAATATACTCTTTGTTTTCAAAACAACCAACCATACAGAAAAAGGATGGGACAAAAAAATTAACTCCTATTGCATCAAGAGATACAAATTATATTTATTCAAAAGGTGATTTAACCTCAGCAGGAGACGGAGTTCTTCCAAAAGATTATTCTAATAGTTTAAATCTTTCTCCTAAAAGTTACTTCTCACTGAAAGATCTTTTTTCTTCCAAGAACAAGCAGACATATTATTTCACAGATGCCAAACAAAGTCTTGAAAAAATAGCAAGAAATCTTGGACCTGAAAACAAAATGACTGGAGAAGAAAAAGCATTCAAACAATATTTAATAAATCTTTCAAAATCTTTAAAATCTAACGATAAATCTAGCCTAAGAGTTTTGAATGAGGCTGTTAAAGATGGAGTAATTGACTCAAAGCAAGATAAATTGTACAATGAAAAAGGATGGAAAGTTAGCGATGGAACTTACATGGCATTTGTTAAAACCAAGAGTCAAAGTCTTCCGATATTATTCAGAATAAAAACAGATAGGTTGGAAAATAAAGTAAAGGCACAACCAAATCATCAGAGAAAAGGTCCTGTAATAGTAGATAGAGAAGTTACAAAAGTTGATAGTTCTTCAAAAACAGATTCAGAAAGATACATTCAACTAGGATGTTCAATGGCTGTTTCAGGAGTTGATAGCCCAAAGGTAGAACAAAAAATAGAAGTTGCAAAAGTAGATAGTCCAAAAGTTGTAACTAAGCAAATAGATTCATTAAAAGTAGACAGTTCAAAGTTCACAGCTAAAAAAGATTCTGTGATAAAAAAGGTTGATAGTTTGAAAACTATTACAAAGAAAGATACTATTAAGACAGCAACACCAGATGGAAACTTCAACTTTGGTTTAGAAGCTAGTGTTGGTTCACAAAGTGAAGGGATTGTTGGAGGATTTGCAGAATATTCTGTTTCCTCATTGCTTGATCTTGGAGTTTATGCTGACTTCTTTGCTAGTCAAGGATATTATATTGCTAGAAACACTGATTTAAAAGTAAATCAAAGAGAAACCCAATTAATAGGGCCTGCTACATACAAAAAGAGAACAGATGAAACATCAACATATTCGAAGAAAAGCCCTATTGCTGATTTAGGAATAGAAGCTATAATCAAATTATCTGATGACTTTGGAATTCCTCTTAAAGCTGCAGCAGAATTTTATGATAATCAAATAACAAAGACGGGCAAAAGTACAATAGAATTTGAGAGAAATATGCTTCCTCTTCAAGCCCCAGCAGTTATAAATAATACTACACAAGAAAATTCTGTGGAAAAACAGCTATCATTAAGTGGAGGGCTACTTTACAATATAAGCAAAAGCATGTCTGTTGAAGCACTATTTAATAGTGGATTGAAGAACAGCGGAAGATTAAACTTTAAATTGAAATTTTAAAATAAAATGAAAAACACAAAACAAACAGCGAAGCTGTTTTTAATACCAACACTGATTATTTTCCTACTTGCAGTGATAAGCGCTTCAAGCGTCACAACTTCTTTGTTTTATGATACAACAATAGGAAATACTTTAACGATAAATGATGGAAATTCAACAGGAATAAGTGTAAGTGCTGATTCTCTCTTTGAAAATAGTATGACTATAAATGTTGATTTGCTCAATTCAAATGGGAATGTTATTGCAAATCTTCTTAATACTTACACAACATCAGATTCTTATTTCAACCATTTCTTTGTTGGGAAATCCTTTTATTCAAATCCTGGAAATTACACTATAAAATCTACTGTAACAGCAGAAAGCGGACAGACAGATACTGATACTCTTAGCTTGATAGTAGTTGCTGTAAATCCTGGAAACAGCGTACCTGTAATAACCTCAACTCCTGTTGGACAAGTAAATGAAACACAGAATTATCTTTACCAAGTTGTTGCAACAGATGCTGATAACGATTCTTTGACATATTCCTTAACTCAAAATCCTGCATGGATTTCTATTAGCGCAACAGGAGCTATAACAGGAACTGCACCAAATGTAGTATCTGATTATTCTTATGCTGTAACTGCCAGGGTTTCGGATGGAAAAGATTCTGCAATCCAGACTTTTTCAGTAATAGTAAAAGATACAAATCAGGGTGGAGACACAACTGCCCCTTTCTTAACTTTAGTTTCACCAGTAAATGGCCAGACATATACTTCTTCAAATGTTTTGTTTAGAATTACAACAAATGAAGCCGTATCTACTGCAACATACAGGCTAGATGGTGGTGCTTCTGTCTCTATGGATATGACTATAAGTACAGATTTCACAAAGGCAGTTACACTAACAAATGGAAGTCATTCTGTTGTTTTCACTGCAACTGATTTGGCGGGAAATGTTGGAACAAGTAGCACAGTAAATTTTGTTGTAAACACAAGTGCTCCCGATACAACTGCTCCAATTATAACTTTTGTTTCTCCAATAGCAGGTCAAATATATACTTCTTCAAGCGCTCTGTTTGAAATAACAACAAATGAAGCCGTATCAACTGCAACATATAGTTTAGACGGTGGTTCTTCTGTTGCAATGGACGCCCTTGCATCCACTGATTTTGCAAGTGCGGTTACATTGACAAATGGAAACCATAATGTTGTTTTCACTGCAACTGATTTGGCGGGAAATGTTGGAACAAGTAGCACAGTAAATTTTGTTGTAAATATAGGAGTAGTTCTTCCGGATACAACACCTCCAATTATAACAGTTACTTCAATTTCAAATAATCAAATTTTTACTTCTCCAAATGTCAATTTTGATATGGCATCTAATGAACCTGTAAGTGAAGCATGGATAAAGGTTGATGGGGGAAATAATATTTCTCTTAGTAGAACTTCACCATTTAACTTTAGAATAACTCTTTCATTGGCAGATGGAAATCATAGTGTTGTTTTCTATGCGAAGGATTCTGCAGGAAATGTTGGAGTAAGCAACACCATAAACTTTTCAATTGACACAACAATTCCAGACACAACTGCTCCTGTAGTAGCAATTAATAATCCGGTAAATGGAATAATTTATACTTCTCATGTGAAATCTATTAATTATAGTGTTACAGATGCTAATCTTGATAGGTGTTGGTATAGTTTGAATGGAGGAATAAACATAACAGTATCTTGTAATTCTCCTATCACAGGTATAACTTCAAAAGAAGGAACAAATACATGGACAATATACGCAACTGATTTAGCTGGAAACGTAGGAAGCCAGAGTGTTACATTCAATGTAAACATCCCTAATGGAAAGTCTTCAGGAGATAAAGGGGAAAAACACTTGTCTGACAGCGACGGAACAACACAATATCTTTCACAATTTGGAGTTTCAACAGCTAATGAAGATGATGGAGTTTTGACAATTAACTCTCAACAAACTTCAGCTGTAGGAAGCACATTAATATGGTTAGTTGCTGGAATTTTCTTCTTGATAATTGCTTTGGGAATTCTTTGGATAAGAAGATAAAAATTAATCCTTAAAAATCATCAGACATTCCCCTCATAGGATTCACGCTCATCATATTACCTCTTCCACTCCTTTTGCCATTAGACGCAATTACATCATCTATTCTAAGTATCATTATTGCAACCTCACTTGCGGATGAAATTGCTTGAGTTTTTACTTTTAGGGGCTCGATTATTCTTGCTTCAAGCATATTTTCAATTTTGTTTGTGAAAAGATTAAGTCCTGCATTTTTTTCTCCAGAATCATGTCTTGACTTTAATTCAGTCAGAACATCTATGGGGTCCATTCCTGCATTTTCTGCTAAGGTTAATGGGATAAATTCAAGAGCATTTGCAAATTCCTCGACGGCAAGTTGCTCTCTTCCAGACAAACCTTGAGAAAATTCTCTGAGTCTTTTTGCAAGTTCTATTTCAACAGCACCACCTCCTGGAACAACTAATCCTGACTTAAGAGCACATGCA
Source organism: Candidatus Woesearchaeota archaeon (assembly GCA_964363245.1). Lineage (GTDB taxonomy): Archaea > Nanobdellota > Nanobdellia > Pacearchaeales > GW2011-AR1 > JAGVNG01. The sequence goes on from CAYIHJ010000002.1 coordinate 21,901, forward strand.
ACATCTCCTAACCCATCCCTAATGGCTCTCTCAACTTCATCTATTACATGTCCTGTTCCACCATGAATGAGAATAGTTAGAGCTTTTGGATTCCTGCATCCTTTTACATAAGTTAAAATATCATCTCCATGCTTTACTTCTTCAACCACTTGGGCATTGCCAAGTTCAAATGGAGTAAGCTCACTTAAACCAGAAACAATTTTTCCTCCTGTAGCTTTCGCCAGTTTTTCCATGTCGCTTCTTGCAACTCTACGGCAAGCATAAATTTCCTCTTTTGAAAGAAGATATTGTGCAAAATCATCTATTCCTTTCTGACACAAAACAACATTTGCACCTGAAAGTTTTACTTTATCAACTATTTCTTTTATTGTTCTTTCTTCCTGCTCTAAAAATCCTTGTAATTGTTCGGGGGTTGAAATTGAAATTCTCGTCTGTATCTCTGGGTTTTTCAATTCTAGAGGGAAGTCAAGAAGAGCTATTCTGGCGTTAGGAACATACGCTGGCATATCTGGAGAAACTTTTTCTTTGTCGAGAACTATCCCAGAAATAAGTTCCGTATCTTTTATTCCGTCACCTTTTGATTTTTCTATTTTTATATCTTTCAAATCTATT
>CAYIHJ010000003.1:0-21540 GCA_964363245.1 Candidatus Woesearchaeota archaeon
AAGATGAAGAACCGAAATAATATATCGTTAGGAAATAATAACGGGATACTACATATTAGAAACTTTATGTTTTGTAAGAATTCATTATGAAAAATAAAACGTCCTATGAGAAGGAAGACAGAAATTTATTTCTTAAATATTAAAGCTTGAATATCTTCATCTGATAATTCTTTTTTACCATCTTCTGGCTTTACTTCTTCACTTTTGCCAACCTCTGGTAAATTTCTTTCTTTTTTTCTACCAAAGCTAAACAAAGTATCTTTAAGTCTTTTGAGGTCAGAAATCTTTATCTCTTTTGGATTCTTTTCCTCAAAACTTATCTCTTTTATGACCAGAGGTTCTTCTGGAGCTACTTTAACTTCTTCTTTGAGAAGATTAATTTTAAGGTAACTCTGTATCTTATTCAACATATAATTATTTTCTGGTAGAGTTCCTTCTTCAGCCATCTTTATTGCTACCTCTGTCTCTCCTATTGCATCTGCAAACTGTTTCTGGGTAAGATGTTTGGATCTTCTTGCCCTCATTATTGCCCAATGGAAATTATCTACTAATTCGGGGCGTGGTTTTGCCTCTTTCTTTACTTTTTCTTGGTAATTTTTATCAACTACCGCTCTCAAATTAGTTTCCTGTTTAATCAAGTTATAACTTCTATCTATTTTTTTTCATTCAGATTTTTTAGTCCAGCCATTTTAGAAAGTCTCTCATAAGTTGTTGGTTTTCTTTCAATTTCTTTGAGCTGAAAAACTGTAGGTTTTCTTATTATTGGAGAATCTTCCCTGCGAGAGCAGGAATCACATAACTTAATCAATCCTTCTCTGGTTATTACATCATACAAAGCCGCTTTTTGATCAGAAATACCACATTTAAAACATTCCATTAAAAAAATTAGCTCAAAGTCCTTTTTTAAGATTTCTGTGATGAAAACATATCAAAATTAAACAATCGTCAGTAAAATAAAAATTATTGTTTAAGATATTTTTCTATTTCTTCAACAGATTCTAGATTATATAATACTTTTTTTTCATTAATAACTACTACAGGATAACTAGTAATGTTTAGGTTCCTTATTAGTGAATCAAGAGAGGAGATATTACTATCAACAGAAATAGGAATTAATATTATCTTATCCCCCTCTTTTTGTTTAAGATCAAATAATATTCTAGACCATACTACTTCACGAGCTTTTTCTTCTAGATTTTCTGGAAGATATTCATACAAGTATACAACTGAAGAAACATTATTCTTACATTTTTCCTTTGAATTGATTACATTTATCCATAAAAGAGTTCTAAGGGCATCATATTTTTTATGAGCTATTTTTAATATGTCTGTTATTTTTCCTGAATCTTCATATTTTTGAAGCGTCAGAGATTCTCCATAAATTTTATCTGCAAGCTGTATGTTTGAAAATATCATGTCTTTGCAATTATACATGCTCATTTCTGAAAGCTGTCCAAGAGCAATTGAATCAATAGTTGAAACCTCTGACAAAGCATAGTAACTATTTACAGTATCTAACCTAGAATTTTCAAAAGAAACTCCCAATAGAAGCCCCAATACAAAAACAACTACTGTTAAGAATAATGCTTCAAAAAATGCCCTTTTAGGATTTTCAAAAATCCCTGCTACCATGAGTATTTTCCTCTTAGAAATTTATATGATGACATTATCATTATTATAGGATATACTGAGAGATAAATCAGTGTATACACTCCTATTTCAAATGGATTTGTGTTTTTAAATTCTTTTTCCCTGAGAAATACAAGAACAAAAATAGTAAATGTAAGTCCAAGGAAAAAAAGAACCAAACCAAAAAATACAAGAACATTAGACGTAAGATTAATCTCCCTTAAAGTAAGTATAGCTGTCTGCGCATCTATAGAATATGTTGCTGAAAGATATTGTACTATTAGTCTTCTGATAAAATTATAAGCCATCAAACAAATTCCAACAATTCCTGTAATCCATGAAAAAACAAAAAAAGGAAGTATAAAATTGCCGAGTGTTCCTTTTTTCAGAAACATGCCCTTGTATTTTATTATTGTCTGTATCCCCCCTATATTCCATCTTATTCTTTGTTTATACCATTGCTTAATTTTATTTGGAACAATTGTAACAACTTTTGATGGGATGGACATCTCCACCTTGTATCCTTTTGAAACCAAATTCCAAGTTATTTCTATATCTTCAGTGAGATTTTTTTCATCAAATCCCCCAACTGCGTCAAAAGATGATTTTCGATATATAACAAGAGGACCAGGCATAACATAAATTGCATCAAGAAATCCAAGAAGTTTTCTTGTAAATGCAATTACTTTGTATTCTATTACCTGCAATCTTTCGAGAAGATTATTTCCGTGATCAGCAAGAATGAGAGATGTAACACCAGAAGTCTTCTCATTATTAAAAAACCCAACAGCTTTCGATAGAGCATCTTTTGAAGGATAAGAATCAGCATCTGTAAATCCTATAAGTTCTGTATCAACATATTTTGCTCCATAATTTTTAGGGCCTGCTGCCTTTCCAGTATTTTTTGGTGTTTGAAGAACAACCACCCTGTCATGATTTTTTGCAAATTCCTTTATTATAGAATAAGAATTATCTGAACTACAATCATCAACAACATATATTTTTTTTAGTCCCTTGTAATCAGAATTAAGGACGGCCGCAATTGTTTTTGCTATGCTCTTCTCTTCATTGTAACAGGGAATAACCATACTCAAGCTATATAATCTATTATATTTTGGAGAATAGCTTATCTTATTCTTATTTTGTATGTAAACAAGCACAAATAAAAATAAAAAATAAAGAGATATGAAAGCGTATACAAGATAAATTATTGTTAAAGTCTCCATTTTATTTCTCTTCTTCCATTTTTACTTTCTGTTCTATCTCTTGTAATGAACTTCCTTCACCAACACTGAAATAATCATAAAATTCATCACTTAAAGAAAGCTCATTCGTGTGTCCTGCTTTTTTCTTTTTGACAAGATTAAGCTCGACAAATTTTTTAATATGATCATAAGCTTTATTTCCTCTTATTTTTATTATAACAGATTGTTTAATTGGCTGTTTGAAAGCTATTATGGCAAGAGTTTCCTGCTCTGCCTTTGAAAACTCGCTACTTCCTGTAGCAAGTTTGTTTACCAAGCCTTGATATTCTCGCTTGGCATCCATTTTCCACATTTCACTCTTTTCAACAATCTCAAGCGCAGAATCTCCTTGTTCGTATCTATCTTGAAGTTTTTCAATTAAAGTTCTTATTATTACCGGATTTAAATCAGAAAGAGAAACTAATTCTTGCATATTAAGAAACCTTCCCGAAACAAAGAAAACAGCCTCTAGTTTCCTTATATCTTCCTTTTCTCTTCCAGCATCAACCTCATCAATTGTTTTGCTAGTCACCATATAATATATGAAAAAGAGGGGATATTTATAAGGGTTATTAAAACCTAAAACACAATAAATATTAATATTAAACTCACCAGAATAATATGATTAAGAAAAAGTTAATAATTTTCTTGGCAATTGTATTTTCCTTAATTTTAATTCTTTTTTTTATAAGATTATTAAGTCCTAAAGAGATAGATGATGTCACGCCAGGAATGCCCTGTGAACAAGAATATTTAGAAAAGAGTGATGTGCTTTGGGTAATTCCTGATTTTAACAATATAAAAATTTCAGATAGAAAATTCTGGTGCTCTTCTATTTTAGAATTGAATAAGTCTCTTGGAATGCATGGAGTAAAACATTGGTATAGGGAATTTGAAACAGACGAAGACCAAGAATATTTGCAAGAAGGGATTGATATGTTTGAAGAATGCTTCGGATTTAAACCAGAAATGTTTAAGCCACCACAACTAAAGATATCAGAAAAAAATAAACAAATGATGAAGAATAATAATCTTAAATTAATGGGAAATTTCAATCAGTTAATCCATAAAGTATATCACTGTGATGATAGCTTTGAAATTGTTAAAAACAATGTTATTTATTGGATTTAATCTTTAAAATGAGAAGAGTTATAGCTTGAATCTTAAGATTGCACCTATACCAGAAAGCTTTGCAAACTGGTCTCCTTCAGAAGTTTCCGTTGAAACAATCTCAAACTTTGCGGAAATAGTTTCAGCAAGTTTCTTGAACTCTTTTATTTTTTTCTTGTCGTAGCTCTTTGAAACAATTATCATCTCAACAGCCCCATATTCAACAGCTTTCTTTATTTCTTCTTCGTCATAAATGGCCATTTCTCCCCTATTTCCAAGTTTTTCAAAGAATCTTTCAAGAAGTTTTTTCTCATAAACTATTTCTTGATTTACAAGAAGATCTTGTGCTCTCTCGACTAGCTCTTTAAGACCAGACTCATCACTATCCCCTATATCTTTTCTTCCAAGAACTTTCTCTCTTAATTTTGTCGGCAAATATTCCCCATCAATAAATTCATCTTTTGTAGGAATTGGACCACCAATTAATATTCCTTTAAGTTTTGGCATTTCAAAAAATATTGTTTTCATTTCATCTGCTATTCTCTTATAAAATCCCTTTGTCAGCCCCTCTGTAATTCTGTGAAATCTTTGGCTTGAGTTGTGAACTATCAGCCCATTTGCAACAAAGTTATGGTTCTTTGTCTCTATATCTATTGTTTTTTGGGTGCCAATAGATTTGATTTTATCAATTTTAACAACAATTAGATTAGAGTTATAGAACATTTCCAATCTTTTTCTTAAATCATTATCTAAAACCTTATCTAATATTCTCTTCTTAAAAACCTCTTTGCTTAATTGTTTTTTATTATTAAAGAAATCTGGGCAATTAAATTGTCTTGTATTTAATCCAGAATTCCTTATAATTCTGGCTACAATTTTACCATTAACATGGATTTGCCTGACTTTATTCCTATTGCTTCTTTTGGTAATTAGATCATTCAGCTTTTGCTGTTTTTCTAAAGAGCAGAAACCAAGGTATTTGGAAAATCTCTTTAAAGACTCTAAATCATCAATCCCAACAGTATATCTTATATTTTTAGAATAGGGATTTTTCCTATTGTCATACTCACTTATAGAAGATATAATTCCTAACCTAAGCAAAGAAAACTGCAATTGTCTTGCTAACAATCCATTATTAAATCCAGCAGCAATTCTTGATTTAGAGACGTATCCTTCTGCATCAAAAAATCCACCGATGAATGCAGCCAAAGAACTATCAGAAGATTTCAATATAATGGGAGGCATTTTTTCATTATGAGTTTTATCTCTTTCTATATAAACTTCTTTGAATAATTGAGATATAATTCTGCTGTAAACTCTTATCTGCCAATAATTTTTAGATTTTCTAAATCTTAAATCAGAATCAACATTAAAAATATCCTTAATTAATTTTTTATAATATTTAGCTACTTCTTCTCTTTGTTCAAAAAAGGTAATTCTATCAATTTCATAAGAGCCATCACCCAAATAATAACCTAATATTCTAGAGAGTTTGGTATTTATTTTATCAGGAATCTTAATATTTTTCATATTAAATTTCTGGATTATTTTTGGAGAAAAAGCAATTTCTTGGTCTTCCAAATTTAAATTAATCTTTTCAGGCATGATTAAATAGTCCCCTTCCTTTATATCAGATAGTGGCTTTTCCTCAATTCCACTTTCATTTCTAACAAAGAAGGTATGGTCTTTAGATGCTTTAATTTTCAATTTAGGGTATTTTGTAGTAATTCTAAACAATTTTTTTTCATTTTCCCATTTAGCAATTAATGGAGTTTGCTCTGTTTTTTCAGTATTGAAATTTTCTGAAATAATTATTAAGGGATTATGAGAATCTTTAATTTCCAAAATTTCCCCATTCTCTTTCATGATTAATGTATCTGGTGCTAAGCATTGTCCTCCTGCACGAACCTTGCTTGGAACTCCTGAAGTCATCTTCTGCAGAACTTCTATTCTCTTTCCTTCAAGCAATCCAATAGTTGCTTCTTTTCTATCCATTACAAGTAATCCAAAGACTTCAGTAACAGCAAGCATTTCTCTCAAAGGATCAAGAATAAATTCTTTATCACATCTATACATCCTTACTTTAAGTGGCATCGGCGTTTCAACTGCCCATATTTGCAAATCTTCCTGGCTTTCTGTTGCAGAGACATTTCCACAGAAAATAGCAAGTCCTGTTTCAGGAGTTTTCTTATATTCTTTCAACAATCTAGTAATTTTATCTAGAGCATTTGAAACATTTTTTCTTGTTCCAGTAGATTTAATGTTTTTGGCTGTTGATTTCTCCGCATCAAGCTGGTCAGCAACGGTATAAATGTTCTGTCCTTCTGGGATATAAACGGTAATTAATTCCGTTGCTCTCGCTTTATATCCTTCAAGTTCCTCAACGAGTTCCTCAAGTTCTTCCTTACTTATTTTCATAAAATATGTTATACAAAATTTCCTGTTTTAGTTTACTTATTTTCATAAAATATGTTATACAAAATTTCCTGTTTTAGTTTACTTATTTTCATAAAATATGTTATACAAAATTTTTAATTTTAGTTTTGATATTTTTGTCATTTTCCTCAGTCTGTAAACTCAACCTTAAATTCTTTCCCTTCTTTAATTTCTTTTGCATTTGTAACATGCTTCAAATCATCAATAAAGTCCTTTAGTTTTGTCAGATTCTTTTCAACAAGAGTTAAAATAATCTCAGAGTTCATTGCTTTTTTAGCCCTTGTCTTTTCTGTTCTTACATCGGAAAGTGTCTCGTAGAATAAAATTAAATCTTTCTCAGTTTTAGATTTTCCTTCTTTAGGCCATTCACAAAGATGTATGCTTTTTGTTTTTTCATTAGCTTTAAAGTATTTCTGATAAATCTCTTCTGTAACAAAAGGCATTACAGGAGCAAGAAGTTTTAGAATTGTTAATAAAGAATTATACAAAACATAAAATGCCGATTCCTTTTGTTCCTTTGTTCCATTGTAAACTCTCCATTTAACTATCTCTAAATAATTATCACAGAAATCTTTCCAAAAGAATTGTTCAATTTCACTCCTTACTTTATTATATTCATAATTCCTAAAATAATCAGTACAAAGAAATATTGAACTATTTAATTCTTCTAAAAACCTCTTATCTAATTCTTCCAATTTTTTCGGCTTTTTTCCATTGTAGTCCCGAAGGTTCATGAAAACAAAATTAGATGCATTCTTCAATTTGATTATAAATTTTTTTCCTGACTGAACATCTTCTTCTCTGTAATCAAGATTTTCCCCTAACTTTGAACCTGCAGCCCAGAATCTTAATGCATCTGCTCCGTACTTTCCAATAACTTCATTAGGATTTACAACTACTCCTTTAGACTTTGACATTTTCTGTCCACCGAGAGTAACAAATCCAGAAATCATTATATTATTCCAAGGTATGCTTTTTTCATGATAATATGCCTTAACAATTGTATAAAATGCCCATGTTCTAATTATATCGTGTCCTTGAGGTCTCAAAGAGTATGGCATCTTTATTTTATTATCAACCAATGAAGATATAATCTGGGGTGTCAATGATGAAGTTGCCCATGTATCAAGAACTTTTGTCTCTCCTTTCGCTTGCGTCTTACACTTTGGACAAATTTTCTTCATTGCTGTAGGGTCGATTGGTAACTCACTTTCTCCTGGAAGGATAATTTCATTGCATTTCTTACATTCCCAGACAGGAATAGGTATCCCAAAATATCTATCTCTTGAAATTGTCCAATCCCACTCCAATCCATTAACCCAGTTATCATATCTTTTTTTCATATATTCTGGATACCATGTTATCTTTTTTCCAATGCTCAAAAATTCTTTCTTTTTATCAAGAATTTTTATGAACCATTGTTCTGTTGGTAGAAATTCAATTTCTGTTCCACACTTGTCGTGCACATTAACTGCGTGAGTTATTGGCTCTTCTTTAGAAATAAGTCCCTTTAATTTTAATTCCTCAATTATTTTCCTTCTCGCGTCTTTTATCTTCATTCCCTTGTAATCAGTCAGGTCAAGGGTCCCCTGATGACTAAATATAATTTTTGGAGTTAATTTGTGTTTTGAAATAGCTTCTACATCATATTTATCCCCATAAGAGCAAACCATCATCGCTCCAGTCCCTTTTTTCATATCCACTAATTCATCATTTAGAATAGGCACTTCAAAATCAAACAATGGAACCTTTGCTTTTTTTCCTTTTGTCCATTTGTATCTCTCATCTTTTGGATTTACAAAAAGAGCAACACATGCTGGAATTAATTCTGGTCTTGTTGTGCTAATCGATAATTCTTTTCCTCCAACAGAAAACCCGAGAGTTAAAAATCGGCTGTTCTCCTGCCGGTCTTCAAGTTCTGCCTGTGCAATTGCAGTCTGACATTCAGTGCACCATATTGTTGGAAAATCTTTCTTGTAAACTTTGTTTTCCTTAAACAGGTCAATAAAAGATTTTTGAGATATCTTTTGGGAATTCTTATCTATAGTTGAATAAAAAAGATCATAATCACAGCTTATTCCCAGATTCTTCCATTGTTGAATAAAGTCAGGAGTTATTTTCTTCAGTGTCTTTAAGCATAATTCAATAAATTCAGCGCGAGACATATCATTACTCTTTATGTTATTCAGTCTTTCAACAAGTCTTTCTGTTGGCAAACCATTGTCATCTGTTCCAAATGGATAAAATACTTGACCTTTTCCAGAAAGATACATCCTTTGAAATCTAGCTATAAAGTCTTGTTGTGAGTAAGAGAAAGCATGGCCTACGTGCATATCTCCTGAAACCGTAGGTGGTGGAGTATCTATAATATAATCCTTGCCTTTTTTCCCTTGGTCAAACTTGTAAATCTTTTCTTTGATCCAAAAATCAAGAATCTCCTTCTCTGAACTATCTTTGAGTATCTTTTCTTCTTTCATAAACATCCAAGCACAACAACTTTTAAAAACTATTTGGATTTAACCATAACATGGCAGATAACAATGTAAGTCTCCCTGGAGGATTCGGGGGATTAACCAGATTCAGCGAAGAATATGAAAGTAGGTTCAACCTTAAACCAACTTCTGTAATAGTAATGGTAATTCTTATAGTTCTCTTCAGAATTTCTTTAACTTTTATATACGGATAAGCAATTAAAAAACAATAAAAAATGTTTAACCTAGATCCAAAGAAAATGCAGGCTGTCATGAAGCAGATGGGAATTGCCCAGCAGGAAATACCAGCCAAAAGGGTTATAATAGAAAAAGCTGATAATTCAAAGATCATAATTACCAGTCCTTCTGTTGCAAAGATTTCTATGAATGGTCAAGAAAGTTTCCAAATTACAGGAGAAATTTCAGAAGAAGCCAATCAATTATCTTTATCAAAAGAAGACATAAAAACTCTTATACAACAGACTGGATGCTCTGAAAAACAAGCAAAAGCAGCTCTTGAAAAAACAGGAGATTTAGTCGAGGCTATAATGCTTCTTAAGAAACTTTAGCTAAAGGAAACTAACTACTCCCAAAGTACAAAAAGGTATAAAAAGGTGCTTTCCCTCGTATTCCATACTTCTAAATGTCTTAAATTACACCAAATATGGAAGAAATAATACAGGAAAAAATAAGTGCAGACCACCTATTGTATGTAAGCCTTAAGTACACCAAAACCTGTGACGTTATCGTAAACCTTATTCTAAGATGGAAGAAAATGATTGAAAAGAGCATAAGTGAGATGCTCAAGCATGCCAAGAAAAAGAAAAAAATTTCTTCAATACCTGAAAACCCTAAAGGGCAGATAGAACTGATAAGAAAGCTTCTCAAAAAAGACAAGAATTTCATTGAAGTTATGGATATGTATGAAATGTTTAGGAAAATAGAGGAACTTAGAAAGGAAAGAATTGGCGAATTCAGAAAAAATGTAACATTAAAGGTTTTCTATAAGGGAGAAGAGATAAATATAAATCTTGAACAACTAAAAAAATACGCAGATATGTTAGAAAGATTTATCACTTCAACCAAACAATTTCTTCTGTCATAAAGACTCAATTTAGCTAACAATTCTCTATAACAAGGTTTAAAAAAATACTTTACTCTAAAATCCCATGAGTGAAATAAAATGAGAAAAATCATTGTTATAACCTCTGGAAAAGGTGGTGTTGGTAAAACTACCACTGCAATAAATCTTGGAGCTGCTATAAACGCCTTCGGCGGAGATGTAGTTGTTATCGACGGGAATCTTTCAACGCCTAATGTAGGGATTCATCTTAATTCTCCCGAAGTTCCCGTGAGTCTTAATCATGTATTGGCAAAAAAGGCAGAAGTTTTCGAGGCTGTTTATGAGCACGAGTCTGGACTAAAGATTATACCATCGTCACTTTCAATAAAGGAACTAAGAAACATGGACACAAGCAGGATAAAAGACTTCAAAAAAGACTTCAAAAAAATTGCAGACTACATAATAATGGATAGCTCGGCTGGATTGGGAGATGAGGCTCTTTCTGTGATAGACATTGCAGATGAAATAATAATAGTTAGCAATCCAGAAATTCCTGCAATAACTGATGCCCTCAAAACAATTAGGCTTGCAGAACAAATGAAAAAACCAATTATGGGAGTTATTATGACAAGAGTGAGAAAAAACTATACGGAACTGCAACCAGATGCTGTAAGAGAAATGCTTGAAATTCCTATCTTGGGTATGGTTCCAGAAGATGCACTCATCCAAGAAGCTCTTTCAATGAAAGATGCAATAGTACATACCCATCCAAAAAGCAAATCAGCTCGTGCTTACAAAGAAATAGCTGCCAGAATAATGGGAGTAAAATATGATTCTGACGATGACAAGGAAACTCTTTTTGAGAGGTTGGATAGAGTATTAAAAAAGTTTAAAATAATTAACAAGAAAAAAGGATAATATTAATTAAAATGTTAACTAATAAAAACATCTCTAAAATTAAGTTAATACGTTGGTTTTAAGATTATCATAAATATCAATTCGAGCGTAGCGAGACAAAAAATATCAATAAAATGGACAAGCAAAACATAATCAAATTCTCAGAATGGCAAAACCTCAATTTTCGAGTAGGTAAAATCGTGAAAATTGAGGATATTGAAGGAGCGGATAAACTCTACAAACTTTCAATTGATCTTGGAAAAGAAATTGGAAAAAGAACTATTGCCGCAGGATTAAAGCCCCATTACGCAAAAGACAGCCTAAAAAATAAGATATGTATTGTCTTCACAAACCTCGAGCCAAGAACTCTTAAGGGAGTTGAAAGTCAGGGAATGCTTCTTGCAGCAGTCAATCAAGATAAGGATGGCAAAGAAATAGTCAGACTTCTTCAACCAGACGCGGATATTGAATTAGGAAGCAGGGTGAGGTAAAATCTTATATACGCCCGTTAAAACCATAAATTTATAAATGAACGAAACATATACTTATTTATAAGTTTGGTTAACTATAAAAAATGGGTATAAAAATTCCATTAAACTTAAAATTGAAAAAGAGATTTCACAAGGAGATAGCATATGCTCAGGACGTTTTGGTAGAAGAGCTATATAATTTTTTTCCGCGAGCAATAATTCATGGAGGAACAGCTATATGGCGTTGCTATAATGGGAATAGGTTTTCAGAAGACATTGATGTTTACATAACGAAAGATGAGAAGAAAATTAATGATTTTTTTGAATCGTTAGAAAGCAAGGGTTTTAAAGTCATTAAGAAAAAGATAAAAGAAAATTCTCTTTATTCAGAAATTATGATTGGCAATGAATCAGTAAGATTTGAAGCAACTTTTCAATCAAAAAAACCGCTATTCAAAAAATATGAAACATCTGAAAGTTTTTTTATTAATGTATATACGCTGTCTCCCGAAGAATTAGTTATAGAAAAAGTTAACGCTTATTTAAGCAGAAAAAAAATAAGAGATCTATATGATATCTTCTTTTTATTGAATTATGCTAAAAGGGAGAAAAATGTAATAAATCATTTGAATTTATTGATTAAAAATTTTGATAAGCCAGTAGATCAAGAGAATTTGGCGACTATTGTTTTTTCTGGAGCTGTTCCGGGCTTCAATCAACTTTTAGAGGCTATAAAAAGATGGATAAAATAAAATATATTGACAAAGTAAGGAATTTTTTTAAGGAAAGCCCTGTAATTAACATAAACTCTCTAAAGAAATTCATTAAAAAGAAAAATAATAGTTATATCTATCTAATTATTAGCAACTTACTTAGAAAACAAGAGATAAAAAAAATAACAAGAGGATATTACACAATTCATGAGGATCCTTCTTTGGCTGTTTTTTGCTTTAAGCCAGCATATCTCGGTCTGCAGGACGCTTTAAGCATCCATAATTTATGGGAGCAGGAAACGAATCCCGTAATAATTACTTCAAGAAAGGTAAGAAGAGGGGTAAGAAAGATATTTTTACATAATGTAGTTTTAAAAAATATAAATAGCAAATATTTCTTTGGTTTTGACTATGAAAAACAGGGAGATTTTTATTTCCCATGTTCAGATATAGAAAAGACATTCATTGATATAGTTTATTTTAAGCAGCATTTGGACAAAGAAACAAAAGCAAATATTATCAAAAAACTTGACAGAAAAAAGTTAAATTCTTATCTTAAATATTATCCTAAAAGATTCAGAAAAATGGTATTGAATTTATTGAATAAAAAATGATAATATCTTCATCAATTATCAAAAGAAAAATTTTTTCAAAGTTTAACCAAGAAAATATAAATGCAATTGTTTTATTTGGCTCTCGGGCAAGAGGAGATTATAACAAAGACTCAGATTATGATATAAATGTTTTTTTGAATAAGAATTATAAAAATCTGGTTGAAAAAAGATATAATGACTTCGGTAACAAAGTATATGTTGATTTTATTGCGCCAACTAATTTTAAAGATTTAAAGAAAAAGGCTCATTCTTTTGTATATTGTACTTTTAGGGATGGAATCCCTTTGTATCAAAAAAATAAATGGTTTCAGAAAACTAGGCAAAAAATAATTAATCTGAAACCTTCTAAAGAAACAGCAAGAAATTATATATCCTCTTCAATAGAAACATTAACTCATCTAAAGAAAATGGGAAGGTTATACACTTCTCTAGACTATGAAGATGGAAAAGTTGCTGGTAATAAAATTGGATTTGGAATCTTAATGAATAATGGAATTTATCCGACCTCTCCTCACACATTAACTAAACAATTAATTTCGCTAAACAGAAGATACAAAGAAATTGCGGGAATAATAAAGTATCTACAAGATAAATACTACAAAAAACCTGAATTTAAGCAGAAAATTTACATTAAAAAAATAGATATGCTGAGAAGATTCTCTATTAATTATCTAAACGTAAGCTTTTAGCGCATTAGATTTTTTATTCTCTCCTCCAGCCAGACGCTAGCGATGACGCGGATATTGAATTAGGAAGCAGGGTGAGGTAAACAAAAAGGCTTATAAATAGTACGTACTTAATACGTATATGGAAGAGACAAAATTTATACATAGAGTTTCAAAAGGAAGTAAATTTAGTCAGATTTATATCCCTCGAGAAAACAAAAATGAATTTGAACCGGGAGATATAGTAGAAGTAAGATTATTAAAGAAAGATTTTAAGATTTATTATTCTAAAAATTTAGTAAAATTAACCGAGTTTAAAGAAAAATTAATCAAGGAAATTTTTAAATTTTTAATGTCGCAGAAAAAAATAAGACAGATATTTATATTTGGTTCATTTTTGACAAAAAAAATTGAATACAATGACATAGATGTCTTGATTTTAACAGAAGAAAAGAATAATTTTGAAAAAAATGTATATAATAATTTAATAAATAAATTTAATATAAAATTTCATCTTATTTCATTTGATGAAGAAAGGTTAAAAGAATTATTAGAGATATGCCCTTTAACAAGGAGTATATTTTATTATTATGTTTCAAATAAAGAATTCAAAATACCAAAAGAAACAAAGATTAATAAAAAACATCTTAAATTTTTATTGATGATGCCTGAAGATTTATTAAAAATCAATTTGGATTATGGAATTGAATATTATAATGTTCTTAGAAAACTTTATACAATAGAAAGTTTCTTAATTGGAAAAGAAATTCCGCCAGATAAAATTGATGTTTACATTGAAAAAACGATTGGGAAAACAAAATTGGATTTGTTAAAGAGAAATGATGTTTTAGATAAGAGTATTTTAAAAGAAGTAAAAGATATAATTAAAGATAAACTTGGGAAAATATATAGGAGAATGAATTATGGGAAAAAGGAGTGATATTAAAGAATTAATAACTCTCCTCTCGCTTGCTTTAACTCATAAAATAGGGGGTCTTGTAAATCCCGGTGAAATTTATAGTGAAAAATATCAAAAAGAGTCGAATGCATTTCTAAAAAAAGCTATAAAGGTATCTTTAAGACAAAACTGGAATAAAGAAGATAAAATTAATATTAGAGACCTTCTAAAAAAGAAATTAAAGAGTGATTTGGAAAAAAGAGATTTCTTAAATGACAAAAAATTCGATTTGATGGAAAGAGAAATAAATAATGCTCTCAAATCGCTGAGTTTGAATTAAGGCTTGTTTTCGTCTTCTCCAGCCAGACAGGGACATAGAATTGGGAAGCAGGGTTAGGTTTTAAAAAATTATTTTGTTAATTCTTCAAATTTTCTTTTTATTTCTGGTAAAACGTCCTTGGCAAATTTTATAGATTCTCTACATTTTTCAATAGATATCCTTTCTGCTTGGTAGACTGATTTATTTCTAAGAATTCTATAATTATCTAAAATATTAATCTTTTCTTGGGATAAATATTTCTTCTTTGTTAAAAAAGCCATCAGTGCTTCGTGTGATAAGGGTTTATATCCTGCAAGTTGCATTAAAGATTGTGCAGCTTCTCTAACTACTTCATAAGCATCTTCAAATATTAAAGAAGTCTCAATATCATTAATTTTCTCTTTCAATACTCTATTTAATCTTATCTCTGCTTTTTCTAACAAAGACTTAGCTAAACTAATATTTAATGCTGTTTTTTCAACCAATTTCTCTTTTTCATAATATTCAAATGTTTTTATCATTTTATTAATTCTATATAACCTTCAAGCAGAATTCCATTAATTAAAGAATTTTTAAATTCTTTCTTCATATTATTAATATTTGAATTTATTACATTTATTTTTCTATTCAATTTTTTTTCAAAGATTGTTAAATCAGGCACATCCTTTTTATCTGTTATCACACATATATCAATATCACTTTTTTCCGTATCTAATCCTTTAGAATAACTACCAAACAAAATTATTGCTTTTGGCTCCTCATAAAATTTTTTTGAATAATTTATTAACCCGCTTTCATACAAGGAATAAATGTTATAAATCCTCTTAATTAAATAAAATTTGTCATTAAAGGTCGGTTTTACCTCCTCTGTAATCTTCTCTTTTTTTGAAACCAACAAATCCTCATTCTTTAATCTTTTAATTATCTTAATTATCCCTGTAGAAGACAAACCCGTCATCCTTGAAAGTTCCCTTATATGGAAACTTTTATCTGGATTCTTGAAAAATATTTCTAGCACCTTTAGATTGTTATCTTTAGTTATCATATGTAAACTATAAGTGACAACTGATATTTAAAGTTTACGATTCCTTTCTTCTCTGCCCAGACGCTACCGCGGAATTAGGTAATAAGGTAAGGTAAAAAGTAAGGTGAGAAATTTCTAAAATTAAGTTTGTTGAATAAAAAATTAGTAAAAAGAAAGATAAGCAAAATTAGATGAAAGAAAAACTTATAACAGTAAAACTACTAACTAAAAGATGTCCAAATATATTTTTGAGGTAACTGATAAAAGCGGAAGAAAAATCCATCTTTCAAAAGAGAGATGGGGCAAACATATTAGACTAGTACACCCTGAAATAAGAGAGCCTGAAGAAATTGAAGAGGTATTAAGAAACCCGGAAGTGATAAATCCAAGTGATAGGGATGTAAATGTAAGATGGTATTATAAATATAATAAACAAAGGAAGAGATATTTTAAAGTATCCGTCAAATATTTAAATGGCAGGGGTTATATAATAACAGCACATTATACCAAGAAGATTGAATAAAATGGAAAAGAATAATATGAAAATTTATTATGATACCGAATCTGATTATTTGGAAATTATATTTGGGAATCCTACCGAATGTTATTATAAAAAGATAGGGTCCGATACCTATACAAGAATTGATGAAAAAACCGGAAAAGTTAAGGGATATGCCATTTATAATGTTAAAAAGAGTAATTCTCCATTAAAATCAATTAATGTTAATATTCCTCTAAAAGTGTAAGGGCTTAGAAGATTTAGAGGGTACTTATTTATTCTAAATAAAGGGTCTTTTTCTTTTCATCTTCTACAGCCAGATTCAGATGCGGAATTAGGAAGTAAGATAAGATAAATTTAAATTCCTATACAAACAACTTCTGAAAGAGTATCAGCGTCACAAGCACTTGCAATACATTGATTTGGAATTTGTGAGTTTCTACTATACTTTGAACAAGTTGGCGCATTAGAACTCCAGATTGACGATGTAGTACATCCAGTACATGCAAGTCTCGTTGTATCACTAACTCCAGAACCAGCACAAGTCTTTGTAGCCCACTTCTTGGCTATCTCAACTGTTCCAGAAGGACATGAAGTTCCAACCACATGTTTTATACTTGGTTGTGTTCCCGTCCCGAATTTTATATTTCCATTAACTTTTAAATCATTAACTTTTCCAAGTACGTCTAAATTCCCATCAACTTTTAAATCCTTAGAAACCATCAAACTTTCAAACACTCTTAAGTTTGTTCTAACATTAACGTATGGAGCTTCATTGACAGACTGGTAAATATTAGATTCACCTAAAGTACCTGCACTTGTCCACAAAGGTAAAGAATCTGCAGAACCAGAGCCTCCTCCTCCGGAAGCTGATACTATAGCACAGCTCCATGAACCAACATAGTCTTGTATATCGTGATCAAAAACATAATTCCATTTCAAAAATTGACCATTAGTGCATGAACTTGGGGGTCCAACTGCATCAATAGTATGTCCGGGATTTGGAGATACTCCTGCACTTAAAGAGTAAACACCTGTAGCAACCAATATAATAGCAACCAAAGTAATTATTGTATAAGCGAGCTTGTTAGAGACATTAAATCTTTTAGAATACTTAGAAATTATAGAACTTTTTTTTCACCATCTTCAATACAGTAAATTAGTTTTCTACATTTAAATACTTTTTTATAAAAAATTTAAAGGGAGATTAGATAAAAAGAAATCAAGGTCTACTACGACATAAACATTTTTGCCCTGCTGAGTCTACAATATTATCCCAACAACCAAAAGATCCAGAAGCATAAGTAGCACCCATTAGGCAAACGCCTCCTGCTAAATTACATCCATCATTACAGCTTCCACTTAAAACAGTTGGAACAAAAACCGTAGCATATTTAGTAGACTTTATATTTCCAACTACATTCAAATCTCCACCAACATCTAAATCTCCACCAACATCTAAATGTCCAACAACCTTTAAAAATCCACGAACAAATAAACGTCCGTCAACATTTAAAAATCCATTAATGAAAGTATTGCCGGTAACTAATAAGTTTTTACTTATTAAAGGAGTATATTCTTCTGTAAAATCATTATAAAGAGTATATTTTATATATTTGTAAGCAGTTCCTATAATTATAGTACAACTTCCTGATTTTTCAAGTGAATTTTTACATATATCTTCTTTGTAATTATCAAAAGAATACACAGGACTATTTTCATTTGCAGGACCACCATCAATTGGGCAATCTAAATTATAAGGAGTATCCGTTGCCCCACATGGTGTAACATGACTACTAGTATATGTCCCCAGAATGTATTGTGTGGTAAAAATCCAATTATCAGTTATTATTAATTTAGACGCATCTCCAATTAAAACATCTCCCCACAAATATTGTATTCCACCCGTAATAGTTGACCAAAGATTTGAAGAAGCCGACACATTGGCACAACTCCAAGAACCATATGGAGCATTTTGTGGATCTGTATTCCATTTCAAAAATTGACCATCAACACAAGTAGTAGGAGGAGCAAGTTCAGTAACTTTATGACCAGGGTTTGTAGGCGTACCTGGACCTAATGAATCACCAGCCGCATAAACACCTACAGCAAGCAAAATCACAGCAACTAAAGTAATTATTGTATAAGAAAACCTATTCGAAACATTTAAACTCTTTTTCTTCACCATCTTTGTTACAATTAAGTTAGTTTTTAGTATTTATATACTTTTTGACGATGAAAAATATTGTAGTCGAGGGAAGAAAGTATTGGCTTAATAAAAATCTCTACAATAATTGTCAGTTCTTCTATTTATTCACAATCCTCACAAACAAGATTATTTCTCAATCATATTTTTCTTAAGCCTTAATAATGTTTGTCTGCCTTCTTCTGTTTTTTCTAAAGATTTATAAAAATTTTTTGAGGATTGGATTTGGGAATCTATTAAAATTGCCTGCCCTTTGCTCCATTTTTCATCAGAATTATTCCTTATATAGTTTGCCCAGTATTTGATAAACCAAATTCTTTCAATGAAATTTCTCTGTTTATCAGATTTAATTTCCCCTGCATCAATTTTAATAGTTTTCATTTTCTAAAATTTTCCAAATATTCTCTATCTTGAATAGTTTAATATACTTAGAAAGCTGTTCTTTATTAAGTTTTTCTTTAAATGTTTCATACAAATGCTTGGCATCCTCAAAATCCTTGTCCGAACTTATTTCTGAAAAATCTCCTTTAGAAACAAGCGAAAGTTTATACGCTATCTGAAGCTCCAAAGGAGAAATAAACAATATATCCTTTCTTATTATTACTTTAAGCCTTTCTCTATAGGCTTCTTCTTGTATGCTATTTGTAATCTTTTTAAATTCTATATTAGGTATAGGAGTATCTTTAAAAAATCTGATTGCGTGTTCATTAAGCATCTCATAAGCTTCTTTTTTTTCATAAGTATTTGCACATTCATAGCCTTTATTAGTTAATTCTTCAAACATCCTTTTAAATTGGAAAAAAGTCATTTCAGGTATAAGCAAATCAACATCTTCTGACCCTCTTGATCTTCCCAAAAGGATAGAAACATATCCAGAAACAATCACATAATTGGTATATTTTTTAATAATGCCGATAAAGTCTATAACAAATTTATCCAATTCATTAAGAATTTTATTTGAATATATTTTCTTTTCATTAACATTATATTCCATTAGAAATCAAGGGAGTAATGTTTTTTAATGATTTCTATAAATCAAATCTTGCTAAAGTAACAATTATTTTGCTAATTTTCTTTTTTTCTTTTTTATTTCTTCATCAAACCTTTCAACTTGCTTTTCCCAATAACCAACAACAGCGTAATTTCTTTTTTCATCCTTGATTTTTTCCTGATGAATCTTCTTCAATTTTTCAAAACTTCTTATTACCTTCTGTATTTTTATCTTTTCTTTGTTTTTCATATTGCATTCAATCTTTCTGCTATCCCTGGAGGGATTGATTTTTTATCTGGCTGGTTATTTTTTGATCTTAAATAAGCATTATATGGCTCTTCTGTCCCAGCTATCTTACTTATTAAGTCCATTAATCCCTTATTTGTCGGTATCTTATTGCTTTTTAGACAATTAATTGCATAAACACTCCTTAATCTTAATATAATAGAATACATTATTCCATCAGAGATATTTTCTTTTAATTCTCTTGATATTTTTATCGCCAGTTCATTTAATTTCTTAGAGGATTTTATTATTTCCGTAATCCATCTTAAATTTTCCTTATTTGGACTAATGTTTTTGTATTCATTGATCAATCCTTCATTTAATATTGGTTTTGCTTCTTTTATCATTGGAAGAAGAGGCATTAAATTGCTTTTCATTGCTTTATCCAGATTATCTTTTGAAACAAGAATCATTTCATATTTTCCTTTTTTTATTTCTTTGTTTGTCTCTTTTGTAATCACCAATATATCAATATCACTTTTTTTGGTTTCTTCTTTTCTTGCATAGCTTCCTACAAGATAAATTCCAATTATATCCCTCAAATAAGGCTTTAGAATTTTTATTGTGTCACTAACTATATCAATTGGCTCTTCAATAAGCTCAACTCTTGCAATGCCACCAAGCCATTCCCTTGGAAGCAATACGTTTGATGAGTTTCCTGCTTTGGTTATTTGCTTGATTAATTCCATAGTTAGAACAATGTATGAACACTTAAATATCTTTCGATTGGCTAAAAATACTTTTAAAGATAATTATTAGTTATCTTATTTATTCACAATCTTCTTAAATAAAATTTCAGCCTTCTTTATTTTCTTCTCGACAATTGGTCTTTTTATATTTTCAAAGTTTATCTCAAAACCAAAATTCTTTGCTATTTTTTCTGCCGTTTCTGGTATAAATGGTGAAAGAAGAATTGCAATTGCTTTTATGCTATCTACCAGTTCGTAAAGAACCTTTTTGTCTTGTGTCTCCCATGGTTTTTTGCTTTGGACATATTCATTACACTCGTCAATGAATGCAAAAATCTCATTAAGAACTTTATCAAGTTCATAATTCTCAAAAAGTTTCTCTACTTTCTTTAGATTAATCTTTTTGAGAAGTTTGTTTTCAGTTTTCTTTAATGCATATTTTTCAGCAAGGGTGGAAACCCTGGAAACCAAATTCCCAAGCTTATCAGCAAGTTCATTGTTATGCCTGTCTATCAAGGCTTTTTCAGAAAAATCTCCATCTTCACCAAAAACAGTTTCTCTAAATAAAAAGTACCTAAGGGAATCAACACCGGAAATCGAAATTAATTCATCCACATTGATGACTTTTCCTCTTGACTTAGATATTTTCTCCTTATCGAAGGTCCACCACCCATGTGCAAAAACTTTCTTAGGTAAATCAATACCTGCGGATAACAAAAATGCAGGCCAATAGACAGTATGGAACCATAAAATATCCTTGCCAATTAGATGAACATCAGCAGGCCAATACTTCTCTTTTCCTTTTTCTCTTGTTGCAGAGTAATAGTTGAACAATGCATCAAACCATACGTAACAAACATGTTTCTTGTCAAAAGGAAGAGGAATACCCCAATCAAAACCTGTTCTGGATATTGACAAATCCTTTAGTCCCTCTTTTACTCTATTTATTATCTCTTGTTTTCTTATCTCAGGAGAAATGAAGTCAGGATTTTTTTTATAAAAATCAAGTAACTTTTTCTGGTATTTTGAAAGTTTAAAAAAATAACTTTCTTCCTTTAGCTTATCAACTTTTGTTTTGTGTATGGGACAGCAACCTTCTTCAAGATCTTTTTCGGTATAATATGCCTCGCAAGAAGTGCAATACAATCCTTCATACTTTCCTTTGTAAATGTCTCCATTAGCATATACTTTCTTTAGCACTTCCTGAACAATTTTTTCATGGTCTTTATCTGTTGTTCTTATGAACTTATCGTAACCCAAATTTAGCTTTTTCCATGCCTCTTTAAATTTAGGAACCAGCAGGTCTGTAAACTCCTT
>CAYIHJ010000004.1:0-853 GCA_964363245.1 Candidatus Woesearchaeota archaeon
AATATGACGCCGGTAAATACTCCTATAACAACAGCAATTGCAACTGTGATTGCATAATAATTCCAAAGAACTCTTCTCTTAAGTGAAAGTGCCTTAAGCAACCCAACAAATCCACGAGTTAAGCCACCAACTCCTCCCAACAATGCTGCGAGATATATGCCTTCCATGTTAACATATAAGCCCCCAGTTATTTATAAAATTGGTGGTTTGAAGGTAGTATTTCCAGTGCAATAATTCTTAATAATAAGAGCATCTTAGAAAAATATGGATAAAAGAAGTTTAGATAACCTTCTTAAGAATAATTTAGAAAAAAGAAAATTATGTGATAAAAGAGGTTATCATCACATTGAAAAGGAACCCGAGACAAAAAATAGTTATATGATTTGTTATGATTGTTCTTTAAGTTTTGATAAAAGAGCTGCGGATTATCTTGGAATAGTATATAGGATTGAGCCTAAAGAGAATAAGCTGTTAACATAAAATTTTCATTGAAGGGTTTTAGCTAATAACCAAATCTTCTTTCATAGGTTTTGTGGTCCATCCATTCTAAAATTATTGAAAATACCAGAAGGTTCTTTCCCTCAATACTATATATCAATCTCCATGCATCAGGGAGGTTATATTTCCATAAATTTCTTGCGCCATATTTTTTAATGTATTCTTTAGGAATTAATTTTTTAGGGATTTGTATTCCGCAGAAAGCATTTTCTTCGATATCGCTAAAGGCTCTTGATATTAAATCGTACATCTTCTTATCATCGATTTTTAGCTTCTCAAAAGCTTTCTTTAGTTGTTCATTGACAAATTGAATATTACTTTTCCCCTGTATTAACGCCGATATAGGTGGAATTGG
>CAYIHJ010000004.1:863-7597 GCA_964363245.1 Candidatus Woesearchaeota archaeon
CTCCACATGAGGTGAGTTTTTTTCAAAAGCTTTTCAACATCTTCTGGATAATGAATCCACCCTATTTTCCCTTCTGAATCTACTGAAACTTTGTTTGAAACTATAAGATAATCAAGAATTAGAGAAAAAGACTGGTACATCATTTTTTTTGGAAGATGTTCCCATAACTGCTTTTTCTTATATTCTCCATCATGTTCTTTTATGAATTCTTCTAAGAGGAGAACCGTGTCTAGTCTAGGAAATCTTGCAGAAGGGTTTTCTTTTCTTAATAACTTGAATATCATAGGTATATCAACTGATACACCCTTATAAATTTTATGTTTTTGGAGAATTTATTACTCTCCAACCTCAATTCTCTTACTAAACCAACTTTTGCTGTGTGTTTATGCCTTGCAGTTTTCTTACATTTTCCAATACTCTTATGTCTGGAGAGAGGATATTGACATGGTCATCTGGAGAACGTAAAGCTCGGTAAATTCTTTGAAGGAAACCTCTCCATGCTTTGTCTTTGTAAAACTCCCAGTAATGAGTAGGGTGAGTTTTCTGCAATACTTTCCAGAAAGTATCTCCTACGTTTGGATTTGGATATTTTGTGAAAACTACTGAATTGCACATCTCTCCGGGAAAATCAATTCCTCTCGTGCACTTGGTTGTGAAAAGGACTTTTAACTTGCCTTTTTTGAATTCAGAAACAAGAACACCTTCCTTGTCTTCTTTTTGGTCTGCCTTTATTTTTTCGCTTGTCTCGAGGTTGCTTAAGTTGAAGTTGTGGATTTCATCTTCAGATGGCAAATCTTTGTAGGCATTAACGTGAACTAAAACTGGAGTAGGGGCTTTCTCTATGCATTTTGATAAAGCTTTGAGGTAATCTTCCCTAAAGTGTTTGTTAGATGTGAAGTTAGCGAGCTTGCAATCAAACTCTTTTCCTGTTGAGATAATTTCCGTTGAGCCGAAGTTTAATTCTTCTGCTTGAACGACTTTGAAATTTGCGATTTCAAATATGTTTTTTATTATGTTATCTGAGTGAAGGGTACCAGACATTAAGATTAGGGTTTTTGTTTTGGCTAGTAAGTCCTTGAATTTTCCTGATATATCTGTGCTTACAAGTCTTATCAAAATGTTTCCTTCCTCGTTTTTTCTGTAGGTGAGATATAATTTATCCAATGCGTTTTCAAACATCTTAGCCGTTTCAAGAGCTTTGTTCAAATAGTTTAATTCATCTAAAGTAATCTCTGATTCGAGGTCAAGGCTTAAGTTTAGCTCCAACAAAATCTCGCCGATTTTGGTTTCAGATATGTGGAAAACATCATCTTCTCTTATTCCTGTTGCTCTTTTGTTTTGCTCTTCAAGTTCAATCCATTTCTTTATTTTATCCAATGATTTCTTCGCAAGATTAGAGTCTGGATAAAAGGCTTTTGCTGAAGCGAAAATTCTTGAGAGATTCAGTTCATCTTGTTGGAAAAATTCATCAAGGAATTCATCTGCTTCATCAATAATATCAACTTCTGTCAGGGGTTTTCTTCCCAGGGACATCTCTGCTTTGTATTTAGCGGCATTAAAGATTGTTACGTCTGCTCCGACATAAGCAAGATATTGATCGTAATATGAACATCCTTCCCTTCGGTGATAAAATATATGTTCTTGTCCATTTACTCCCCTGTATTTTATTCTTTTTGCGTCTGTCAGTGCTTTAAATTCAAATTCTGCTGGAAGGATAGGGCTCCAATAAGGATTTGCTGCTGCAACCGTGAATCTTCTCACATTTTCAATAGTCAGGTTGCTTGTATTTGAAAGAAAAGGGTTCTGGCGAACATAATCCATAATTTTTCCGTAATTCTTTTCAGTTATCTTTATGTTTTCTGGAAGGGTTGGGTCTGCGCAAGACAAGCCAGGGTTGATTACAGAGTCGTGATTATCTCTCCCAGTAATCATTGCTATTTTCATTTTCTTTCCGTCTCCTCTTCGTAAGTATTTTTTAGAAATATAATCTTCTTCATACTGCTTTTGCAATGCTTTTACTGGAACAACAATGGAAGTTTTGCCAAGCACACGAGCGATGTTTAAGGCTATCGCACTCTTTCCACTTCCGCATGTTCCGTGAATGAATATGACTTTGTGTTTTTTAGTGAGCTCTACAACTTCCTTGACAACGTCTTCCTGTGTTTTTCCGTTTGTGAATCGCAAAGGTTCAAGCTTTGCGTCTCCAGAATAGAGGGACCAATATTTTTCTGATAGGATGTTATCGATTTTGTTGTGAGAATTGTTAATGTTTGGGACATTAGAGACATTGTTAATGCTAAAACCTACTTCGTTACTTGTTAAATTAAAATTATCTGTTTCTACGTTAACACTGATTTCTGGTTCTTCCTTTAGAAATTGGAGAGACGCGCTGGTTTTAAGTTGCTTTTTTTCCAAAGCTGAAAGGAGTTCATCTATTTCTTCTTCACTTTCATCTTCTTGCTCTCTTTCTTTACTCTTTCTATTTGCATGTTCTTCAAATGTAAGATTTCTTGCCCTTCCTTGCGGCACTGGTTTCCCGCTTGCATCAAAAGAAAGTTTTCCCATGTATTAGTTTTATTCTGGCAGGTTTAAAGAGATTGTGGGGAAAAGGGAAGATTAAAATATTTCGGATTTCTTTTGATAGTATGGCTTTGACAGAAGGGATGAAGAGATGGAATCAGAGGGTAGAGGAAGAAATGAAAAAAGGTTCTGACTCTGATTATTTAGAAAATTACCCAAAGATAGTTCAAGATTTATATGAAGAATTAAAAGAGCAAGTGTTAAAACTATTTCCATCTACACAAATAATGAAAAAAAAGAACTATCTTTCGTTTAAATCAAAAACAAACTTCTTAGATGTTCAACTCCAACAAAAAGCATTAAAGTGTATTATAAATGTAAAAAAAGGTGTTCTTAAAGATTCCAATAAACTTACAAGAGATATCTCAGAGAAAGGACATTTTGGGGCAGGAGATTATGAATTCTTAATTAATTCGATGAATGATATTGAAAGGGTAATGGACTTAATAGTCCAATCGCATAAAACTAATTCTTAAGCGAAAATGTTAAAAGTAAGGAAATTCCATTAGTTATATGAATGTTTTAAATAATATAGATTTAGAGGCAGCAGAAAAGATATTTTCCTCAAGCGATAATGTAATAAATTATCTAATTGAACTTGATAAGATTAAAAATATAGATTTAACTTTTAGAATTCCTACAAGAGGTAAGAATATGGGTAAGAAGGTTTTGGATATGGATAATAATACTTTATGGAAAAAAGTAATTTCATCTTGGAATTATAAGGATTCTTTGGGAGTAATAAGAAATTTGTTCAAAAATTCTAATAAATATCAGAATGGTAAAAATGCAGTGCGACAGTATAAAGATTTGATCAAAGAATGGAATAATCTTGATTTGGGGTTGATAAAATGGCCATGTAGTCAAGGAGATTTTGATGGATTTGTTCAGAGGCTTAATAATTCAAATGAACCTATTAAAGATGAAATTGTTAAGAAAGCTTCTGTTCAATATAGAAGGATGAAAGAACTAAATACTGTTAGAAATGATTTTCTTGAGATTGAAATATTTGATAAGAATGACAATATACTTCCAACATTGAATCATAGGCGTGGAACAGATTATTTCATAAATGGAGAATCATTTGATCAAAAAGTTGCCAAAAGCCCAACAAATCAGTTTAAAAAAGATTTTGGGAATAACTGGAAAGAAGAAGCGGTTAAGCATCCTGAAAAAGTTGCGGAATATTTATATAAATATCAAGATGAGGGAAGGTTTGGAGCAGATAATAGAATTTTAGTTGTTTATTTAGATGAGGAAGTTGCTTTAGAAAAAATCAAAGATACAATAAAGAAAGTCAATTTAACTCAACCATTTAGGATAGGTTTCACATATAACCATAAACCTGGCGGAGTAAAGACTCATATTGTTAATTGTTTTGTTATTCTTCTTTCAAATTAACTACTTCGTCTATTAATCTTTCTTTCTTTCCAGTTTTCTTAAATATAAACACGTATTCATGTTTGAATATATAGAATCCTCCAACTAGTGCCCTATATCTCCAAAGGTCTTCTTGGTTTCTTTTTGCAGTCGTTTTTTCTATATTCTTAACTATTGTGCTTTTGAGAGTATAACCTTTTTTTAGAACTTCCAACATTGTTAAATGTCCTAGAGGAATCCATTCCCCTTTAGAATATTTATCACCAATAACCAAGACTAAATATCTATCATTTTCAAGAAGGGGGGACACATTTTCAACAACTTTTCCAAACATATCTAAAAAATCTTTAAGACTTTTAGCATTTGATAAATCATCTTTATTTTGACTGAATCTAATAATGTCATGATAAGGGGGGTGCATAATTATCATTTGGAATTTATTTTTGGAATTTTTGTTTAATATTTTATCGTGTGGGATAAGCCTACTATCTCCCTCAACAACATCTGTGTAAACTTTAAAGGGATTTTCTTCTTTAGATATCAGGTTTTTTGATTCTTCTACAACTCTTGGATTTAATTCTATGCCCATTCCATTTCTCCCTAGCCTTCTGCATTCTATAAGGGTTGTACCGCTACCAGAGAAGGTGTCTAAAACCCAGTCTCCTTCTTTGGTGTATCTTCTTAAAGTTTGATTGGGAATTTGAGGAATAAAATTTCCCCAGTAACTTGCCATATGAACTCCTGAAGAATCTCTTTTTTTCCAATACCATAAACTATCAGTAGTCAAATCTTCATATTCTTTCCACCTGTTAAGGTTTATATCATTTATTTTACTTGTTTTAACCTCTTCGATTCCTTTTTTTAGTCTTGCAAGATAATACTTTGATCGTTCCAGAGTTTGAGAGTCAATTATTTGCTGTAAGTCTGCTAACAAAAGACTTTTTTCGTAGTCAATAGTATCTCCATTTCCAACTATATTTACTAAATAAAGAGTATCATTTTTTGTGAGTAAAGAGTCTTTTATTTGTACAATCTTTTCTTTAAATTTTTTGAAGTCGGATATCTGTTCTGCATCTGAAATAACTTCTAAAAATCTATCTTTATTCAAAATTACTTTTCCCATTTTTTCTTCAAATAAAATAGGTTTGATAATTTTAAATTCTTTTATATCTTTACCTTCTTGAATTGTTTGGGTTATCTTATTTTCCATTTTTCTCAACCTCTTTTATTTCCTCTTTTAATCTCTTGGAATCTAAAACTTCTTGGAGATTATTTACAAAATCTTTAGATGCTTCCAAAGGAATAAAGACACTGCCTTTCGTAATCCATTTATCATTTTCTTTTATTTTTTGTTGTATTAAAAGAGATTTTCCGTAATTATTTTCTATTAAGTCTAAATAAAATTTCTTCTTTCCAACTTCAAAACTTTTAAAGTCTATGTGATGGTATCTATGATTGGGATAATAAACTCTCGTGCTTCCAAATTGTTTCATATAAAGCTCATTTTCAAATAAAAGCATCTGTAAATGTTTTTCTACTGCTTTTCTAGAAATTTTTGTTTGTTCTTCAATCTCTTGGGTGCTTAATCCTCTAGGATTAGACTTTAAATGAGAAAGAATTTTTTCGTGAGTCTCTGTTTCTCGAGAAAAGGGTGACTCTCTATTAACCTCTTTTTCCATACCTATTAAAGAAAAAGGTTATTTATATACCTTACCAGTTCCTTAGTACTAAGAGAAAGGTTTATAAATTAAAGCATATTAGGACGGGAATGGTAATAGGAAGAAAATCTGAAGAACTTGAGGATGATAGAAAGAAATGGAAGATTTATTTTGATAAAACAAACAATTTTCCGGGTGCTGAAAGTTTCGTTGAGATTATCTTTAGAAAAAATAATAATGAATCTCCATATATAAAAATGGAAGATATTGAAAAACTAAAACAGGATTTGAAAGATCTGGGTAAGCTTAGGATAATTAAACAAGGGAAAGACTTTTTAGAAAAATGAATACTGGACAAATAATAACTTTAATAGTTGGGGGATTTTTTGTGCTTTTGTTAGCAGGCTATGATGTTTTTTCAGACATCATTAAAGCATTTGGAAGTGCAATGGGATTTTATGGAGTTATTGCGGGAGTTCTTTTCTGTATAATCGTAATTCTAACTTTGTTAGGTAAAGGAAGAAGATGAACAAAAAGGGATATGCGGCAATTATTGGAATAATAGTAAGTTTGATTTTTGGATTTGTTGTTTATGGTTTAATCTTTGATGCAATCGAACCGGAAATAACCGGTGCTTTAATAAAATTAGAGGGAAATATGATTTGTCCTCCAGAATTATCGCAGGGTGATTTTAATATTTGTTTTTCCGCTGAAGGAGAAGTAATAGCCAATGGAAATTTCGAAAAAGATATACAAATAGAAGTTAATGGGCAGATATGTCCTATTATATCTGGAAAATATGAAAGCGTAAATGTTTGTAAGTTGGAGAAACTTTGGGAAGCTGAAAAAATGTATGTCGGCGGAATGGGTATTCTTGGTACAACCAAAACAGTAAAGATTAGCACAATGATCTCTTATATGAAATCTGGGAAATATATTAGGCTTTTAAAATTTGTTAAGTATATTCCAAAATAATTAGGACTACAAAACCATTAAATATTCCCCCTTCTTCCTCTCTTCATGCCACTCACAACACCCCCTTACTACAACACATCTGCAAAGCCAAGAAACTGGACAAAGATAATCCTAATTACACTCGCGGTTGTTATAATAATC
>CAYIHJ010000004.1:7607-20809 GCA_964363245.1 Candidatus Woesearchaeota archaeon
ATTAACAATTTTCAATCTGGGCAAGAAGAAAATAATGCACCAGTCAGCTCCGGTCCTTTAAATAACACAGAATGGAATTGTGATGCAGACGTATACAATTGCGGTAATTTCACAAGTCAGGGAGTAGCACAAGTTGCCTTTGATTCATGCATCAGCCAAGGAAAAGGAGATGTTTGGAATTTAGATGGAGATAACGACGGAAAAGTTTGCACTTCTTATGATTATCCGGCTCTGCCTGGGTTGTAATGGAGCGAGTGTGAAAGTCTAGTATAATAATAATTAAAAGGATTTAAGAGAATTTACTTTAATGAGTAATGCTACCACCGATTTCTTTCATTTTGCAAAACATAGTGAAAAAGAAGTAGTCAGAAATTGGGATTCTCTAACAAAAAATCCGGAAAAAATGCTTCCATTTACACATAATAAAGATGGAAAAACTAACTCTTTTTGCTATTTAACACATCCCTGCATTAAAGTTTTGGTTAAATTTCTAAAGGAATACCAAGAATTATTTGTTTTTTTAGAATTAGGCCCAAAGCAGGCTGAAAGCTTGCATGAACTTATCTTAGTAATAAAAAATCCTCTTTTAAATAGAGATCTTTTAGAATTCAAAAATAATGTTTCTAGGGTTAGGAGTTTTATTTCAATTTACCAAAAAGATTTTTTCAATACAGCAAAAAAATTTACATGTATTGAGGCCAGAAGAATTGGCGAAGCCCTATCATGTTTTAATAGGGAATGCTATCTAGCAGCATCTATCTTGACAGTTTCCGCACTTGAAGCTAGGCTACATACCTTAATAAGAGGAAGAACCAAAAAAGAATATGATTCTTTTATCAAGGAAGCTCCTCTCGGAAGGATTATATGGCTAAGAGATGCACCTAATTCCGAAGTGCCGAAAAAATTTGAAGAAATTAAGAGGGTTATATATAAAGTAATTCCTGATAAACACCTACCTTTAATGAAATTGTTAAATCAATATAGAATTTTCTCTGCTCATCCTAAAGATGAAAGCATTGATTACAATCTTGCTCATTCAATAATAAGTCTTTCTTTTGCTTTTCTTTTAGATAAAAAATTAGGAATTCCAGAAGAATTGTGTGTGTCTGGTCAGGCGCCTGCTTTTTAATTATCCCAGCTTCTCCCCAACCTTTCTAAACAAATCCTCCCTGATGAGGGCGGTGTGCTTTCCTGGCAGGACTTCACCGCCGAACTTAACACGGCAGAAATCACTTAATATCAAACAATTCAGGATGCTCTTTTCTAACTTTTTCAAGAGATTTCATGAATATTGTGAATGTTCCTGTCATTTCCTCTTTCATATATTCAACAAAGTCATCTGGTTTGTCTGGAGCAAAATGATGACAATCGTTGCAGAGAGTTATGAGATTGTCTAATTCATCTTTTTCTTGGACATACAGGGGAATAATGTGATGAACTTCAAGGATTTTCCCTGTTTTATCTTCTATTTTACATTTCTGACATATAAAATTATCTCTTTGTAGAGCTTTTCTTCTTAATGTCATGCTTCTAGTTCTTCTTGTTCTCATGTTATAAATTATCAAACGGACTTTTAATCTTCTTGAGTTCTTCTGTGCTGACATGTGTATAAATCTGTGTTGTAGAGAGATCTGCATGACCTAAGAGCTCTTGGATTTTCCTTATGTCGATGTTGTTTTCGAGAAGATGAGTGGCAAAGCTATGACGCAAGGTATGGGGATGAATGTCTTTTTTTATTCTGGACTTTATTGCTGCTTTTTTTATGAGTTTTTGCAGGTTTCTTTCTGACATTCTTTCGTTTGTGCTAGAAAAGAGGTAGAGCTGATGGTTTTCCGTTTGTTGCTCGACTTGTTTTTCCAGGAGTTTTTTTAGTTGTTGAGGGATGTTGAAAACTCTGTCTTTTCTTCCCTTACCCATCCTTACATGCCCTATGTTTTGTTGAAAATCTAACTCGGAAACTTTCAGATTAACTAATTCAGAAACCCTAAAACCACAAGCGTATATCATGGATAACATAAGTCTAGTTTTAGCATTCTCAATGTTGTCTAAGAGGTTTTTGACTTCTTCTTTTGACAGAACTTCTGGAATCCTCTTTTCTCTTTTTGGCCGTTTTATTCCCAAAGTAGGATCAAACTTCAAAATTGATATGTAGGCATACCTAAGAGCAGAAAGAAATAAAATTATTGACATAGAAGCTTTATCAGAGAGTTTTTCTGCCATGAAGAGCTTTACATCGTTATCTTTGATGTCTTGGGGTTGTTTGTTTGTGGAGCTGAGAAATTTAGTGTTTGCACTTATGTAATTCTTGATTGTGTGGGTTGAAGATTTGGAAATCTTTAATTCTGTCTCAACTCTTTTCAAGAACTCCTCTTTTTGCATCCAATATATTGTGCGAACTTATTTATAAAAAAGTGTTGTAATTTGGCGGTTCTTACAATCTATATTGTGCGAAGCTTTGATAAGGGAATCTGAAGGGAAGACAGAAACGTGCACTTAGGTAAGGTTAGTGCTGACAAAATCTTCGCCCCTAATAATTTTTGGGGTGCTTCTTGATGCATCATCTAATTCTTGAACCCTATCTTCAACTCCTTTTTGTGCATTTCTTAATCTATTATTTAAATTTTCAACAAAAGTTGTGCAAGACTGATAATTAAACTTACAATGGTCTTCGATGTGTTGTTTTGATAGTGGGCCATAGGCTTCTGCTTTCAAACCGCATCTTCCTTCATCTTTGTTTCCGTTATAATGTGGGCATACCATTTTATTTGATTAACACTCATTAGCCAGAGAAGGAGATTCTACTCTAAGGCCAAGATTTTTTGTGAAATAATTAAGATTTTTTTCTTTTAATCCGAAGCAATTTAAATTATATCTAAAGATATCTGAGTTTTCTTCTTTTATAACTTCTTTTTCATCTCCTACCCATGTCAAAAAGACTCCTGGAACAGATTCAATAATTCTTCCACGATCCTCTGCTGATAGCATTTCCTTGGATAAAAGAACATATCTTTCTAGTTCTGCCATCGCTTTTGTTACAAACAATGGTTTTTAAATTTTATTGTGGATGATTCCATAAGGAACTTATTGTTAATAGTCATCGGTTGGATCTTTTAAGAAATAGGTAATGAGAAGAACGAAAGTTATGCTAAGAAGGGTTGTGAATATAGAGGTTGTTACGCTTAAGACTGAAGAATCTTTGATGTTTGTGACAAAACTTACTACTCTTTCAGATATATCAAATAGGGTCTGACGCCAGGTGAAAGCGATTGTGAATCCAGCGCCTACTACTACCAATGTTTTTAGTTGACGTTTGAAGTCTTTTCTAAACCCCCTACCATGTATAATAAAACCAAATAACCCTTTTACCATAACTAGTAAAGTTAAAAATGGCTTAAAAATTCTTCTAATCTATCTTTTTCAGAATGTAGTTGTGCACTTCCTGTCTGGCTTAGAAGTATATCAGGCAAGAAGGTAACCTTAGTGAACGACAGAGAAACAGAGAAAATTTGATAGAATAAAGGTAAAAAAAGAGAATAAAAATAAAAATAAAATTGGAATTATTTCTTCTTCATTGCGCCGTAATTCCTCATTAACTTAGTTACACCTACAACAAACCAAGCAAGTGCCACTAGCCACATTGATAGATCTGCTCCTATGTCCAATCCCAAGAGAGGCAATAGAAGAACTACACCTACCAAAGTTATTAACCAAGCTGATATTTTTGCCATATTATATTTCAACCTCCTTTTGATTATACTTAAATGATTTATACATAAAGTAGGGGGTTATTATAAATCTTTCTTTTTTGGTAGTTCGTCGACAAATAGTCGTTTTTGGTTGAAAATAGTAATTAGGGTGTTTAAGATTGTGTAAACAGTCTGTTTATACTCTTTTTCTAAGACAAACAGCTATTTTATCAGCACATCCGGCACATAATTCGGCACAAGGTAAATAAAACAAGGATGGGGGAAGTGGTTGTCTTTTGACGACGCAAAACAAAAGATATTTAAACGATAAATTACAAATAATATCGCATGTTTTGGTTTTTTAGTAAGAAAAAAGAGATTGAAGGACTCAAAGAAGACACGAAGAAGAGTTTTGAATCTGTAAAAAAAGACATTAGTTCTGTTGGGGGATGGATAAAGCATCTCGAGTCCGAAAGAAACATGCAAGATAAGGAGATGAAAGAGGTAAAAGAGAGTTTGTCGACGATAGAAAAAGAGATTGAAGGATTGAAAAATGTTATTTCTATGATGAATGAGCTTCGTGTTGGTGGGGTGTTTAAAACATCTAAACGGGCTGTTGATAAACAATCAAGTGTTTATGCTGTGCAAACAGGTGTGCAAACAGCTGTTGAAACACCAAAATTAGACCAATTTTCAATAACAGAAAGGGCAATTCTTTGGATATTACTAAATACTGATATGAAGTTGAGTTATGACGATTTAGCATCAATGCTTGGAAAAGAGAGATCAACAATAAGGGGGCAGATAAATCGGATAAGGCAGAAAAGTGAGTCAATAATAGAAGAAATAATAGAGCAAAATGGCAAAAAGAGGGTGTTTATACCAGACCAAGTGAAGGAAAATATGCTCAAAAAGACAAAAGTGAGAGTTAAAAAACAGGAAGAAGACAAAGAAAAGTGAGCCTAGGCAGCAAGAAGTAGGGTTTTTGTTGTTTTATTGGTGGAAAAGAGAGCTTTCTGGAAATAGAGAAGTGATGAAGAAAAAATAGGGTAAAGAAGAGGGGCAAAAGAGAGAGTTGGAAGAGGGGATTGAATAGTCCGGATGAGAAGACTAAAAGTTATTCGGCTAGCAGACTAACCCTTCTCCTTTTTTGAATGGGTTAAGGTATTTAGAGATCTCTTAAAGAGATAAGAGTAGGGAGAGAAGCTATTTGCTTAAGATTTTGGGATATATTGAGTCTTATGTTTTTGTTATTTAACTTAACTTTATCGACGGGGACTCCTTTTTTAATCAATCTAGCAACATAGTCTCTTATTGAACTTTCTGTGAGTTTGAGCCTTTCTGCTAAAATACGATAGTCAGAATGACCAATCTCTTCGTCAAGCTGGTATATTGTTGAGAAGACTAACCACTCTTGTTCTGTAAGTTTTTTGAACTTTTGCCTTATATCCCTCTTTATATTATCGAGGGATTTGAGCATTTCAGCAGCATTTTCTATGCTATTTTCCTTTTGTCTGTCTGTCTGCTGGTTTGTCTGTCTGTCTGCTGGAACCCCTTCATTTCCAGTGGAAAGGGGTTGTTTTTGGGAACTTAAAGGCTTAAAGAGGCTAATTTGTGCTGGAATAACCTGTTGGTTTGTCTGGTTTTGAGGAAGATGTGTTGGGGTCTCTTCTTGATGTTTTTCTTTATCTTTTTTTGTTATTTGTTGCATTATTTCACATAATTCTATCATACTTTTCCTTATTTCTGAGATCTCTAATCTTAAGGAATCGATGTCCCCTTTTACCCTATTGAATGATTCTTTTATTTGATCCATTTTATTCTTGATGGTTTATTAGTTGGCGAGATGTATAAAAAGATTATTGCTGTTTATCTTTATATATTTTATAAGCCTGGTTTGATAGACCCCAGCGGGACCTCTTTGCATAATCTTCTCCTTTTGGGTTTTTCTTGATTTCTATCACTAATCCTTTTTTCTTGAGATTGTTAAGGAGTGTCTTCACCATTTCGTCGTCCCTTGCCACTTCTTCGGCCACATGGGATGTGAAAGAGGATTGGGGACTTACAGAATATAAGAAGGCTAATATTTGTTCTGATATCTTCTCTTTTTTCTTATTAGAAAGCTTCATCAAAGAGATAGAAATAATGTTTATTTAAAATTGTTGTTTTGGAATCAAAGAAATTAATCGTCTGCTTCTTTTCTTCTTAAAGAAGGCATTTGGATATGAAAAGGAAGGTTCATTTCGTCTTCAAGACCTAATGCTTTTATTCCAGATTTACGGAAGATGGTGTTAAACAAAGGTATTCTGAACTCTTCTGGGGTTTCTTTTGCCTTCCATTTCTTAACAACTTCTTTTGCCATTTTAGAATCAACTGAAGCAAGGATATTGCCTAATAATTCTATTTTTGCAACTTCAGGGTTGTAAGTCACAGTATACTTGAATTTGATAGCTAGGAACTCATCATCAGCTTTAAGGACGTCCTGCTTGACTTCTGATATGTCAGAAATATCTATACTATTCTCTATCTTTAAGTCCTTAATGGCAGCGTCTTTATATTTTTCTGCGCTTATTTTAGTAAAATTAAATCCTAATATTTTCATTTTTTGTCTTTTTATCTAATTTAAAGTATGTTTTTAAAGTTTTTTATAGAGAAGTATAAGTCTAAAAAAGGGAGAAATTACTAATTTATATTAAATCTTCTTCGGAAACAATAACAAAGTCACCTATTGCAATTATTGCACTATATGGCACAAGAAGATCATTGTTGTTTGTCCTTTCTAAGTTTAGGTTCTTCGTGTAGGGGGTTGAATCTTTTACAACTATGTTTATCAATTCTCCTGATTTAGTCTCAAAGAGAATGTCTCTAACAAACCCTAATCTTTTACCCTCTTTTGTTACAATCATCTTACCTATAAGAGAACTAAATGGATTTTTGCTTGCTTGCATGAATATTTGAGATTTAAACAATTTATAAATTTTTCTGTAAATTCAAATAGATTTAGTAGTATATACTAATGGTTAAAAGAAGACTTAAAAGAAAGTTAGAACCCCCCTCACCCCTTGGTTTCTTATAGAAAGATTTAAAAATAAAATATTAACTTTATTATTATTATTATTATTATATAAAAATTTATATTATATATTATATATATCAATAGAAAAATCATAATAATTATTATTATAATTGAATTAATTTACAAATTATTTTATTGGGTTTTATCAAAAGGTTGATGAATAGAGTTAAGAAAAATAAATTTGGGATAAATTACTTCTTTATCAGAAACAGAAAAATTCCACCCGAAATTAAGGTGTTTTGATTTTTTAGTAGTCATAATGCTTTATATAATTAATTTAGTTTTTTCCGTATATCTTTGAGCAGGACCAAAGTTCTCCACTGGAAATGATAGTGTGAGAGATTATATGTTTTGCACAATATAAACGTTTAAATAAAAAACAAATTTTTATAAAATAATAATTTAAAATGGTACAAAAAGAAATTGAAGGAATTTTTGATTCTTTCGACAATAACACAATTTTTAGAAACAAATCATTTCTTCAATCAAACTACAAACCTGATCAAATACTTCATCGAGAGGAACAGATAAAACAAATAGCTTCCATCCTTGCCCCTGTTTTGAGAGGAGAGAAACCAAGCAACTTGTTTTTATACGGAAAAACAGGAACCGGAAAAACATTATCTATAGATTATGTAAGCGAAGAACTACAAAAAAGACAAAAAAAAGATAATACTATAAAATTGAGGATAGAATATCTTAATTGTAAATTGAAGAAGGTGTCTGATACAGAATATAGGATTTTAGCAGAACTTATAAAAAAGTTGGGGGGAAGCGTTCCACAAACCGGATTACCAACCCAAGCAGTTTATAATAAATTTATAGAAATAATAGACTCTGAGAAGCAACTTATTGTATTGGTTCTTGATGAGATAGATCAGGCCGTAAAGAAAATTTCAAGCGATTTCATGTATAATTTAACAAGACTTAATTCAGAGCTTACAAATACCCAACTATGTATTGTTGGAATAAGTAATAATCTTACTTTTCTTGATGAATTGGATCCGAGGGTAAGGAGTTCCCTATCCGAAGAAGAAATTGTGTTTCCTCCTTACAATGCAATTGAGCTTCAAGATATACTCTCAAAGAGATCTGAAAAGAGCTTTAAGGAAAATATTGTGGGGGAAGGGGTTATCCAGAAATGTGCCGCGTTTGCTGCCAGAGAGCATGGAGATGCAAGAAGGGCGCTTGACTTACTTAGGATAGCTGGAGAATTATGTGAAAGGGATGGCTCAAAGAAAATTTTGTTGAAACACATAGATGAAGCAAATAATAAGATAGAAAGAGATAAGATACTAGATGTAATAACCTCAGAGCCAAAACAATTTCAGTTAGTTCTTTACGCAATAATTCAATTGGCTGAGAAGAGCAAGGAAAATCCTTTGTTTACCGGAGATGTTTATAACTTGTATCAAGAAATGTGCCAAAAAATAAAGACAGAGGTTTTGACCCAAAGAAGAGTTAGTGATATAATTCAAGAATTTGATATGTTGGGAATAATCAATGTAAAGGTTATTTCAAAAGGGAGAGGCGGAAGGACTAGGGAAATAAAGTTAGCAATAGCAAATAATATAGTAAGAAGGGCAAAGGATATAGTAAAAGAATCATTAGGAATTAATTAGCAACAAACAAAAATAAAATGGAACAAAAACAAATTTTAAAGTTTTGTTTAGATCAAGGATTACTTGTTGACGAAGATGTTCTGGGTTTATTTAGTGAAAGCAAG
This sequence comes from Candidatus Woesearchaeota archaeon, assembly GCA_964363245.1. Lineage (GTDB taxonomy): Archaea > Nanobdellota > Nanobdellia > Pacearchaeales > GW2011-AR1 > JAGVNG01. Next base: position 16,096 of record CAYIHJ010000004.1, read on the forward strand.
GATTTTGAATCTGTAAAATTGATTATAGAAAAAATAAAGAACCAAACACAGCAAAAAATCATAACAAGAGAACTATTGAGTAAAAATAGAGAAAAAGTAACCCAAGTTTTCTCGTCACTCCCTGAAGAAAACCAAAGAAATCTTGAAAGTTTAAAGATAAAATTAGGATTGAGTATTGAAATATCCAAAGAAATAATCTCATCACTTCCCCCCAAAATTCAAGAACCTCAATTTTGGGAAGAAAAAGGAACAGTAAAAATTGTTTCTGTTAGTCCATCACAAACCCCAAAAATAAGTGTTGAAGATTTTGTTAAACACTTTAAAAATAGGTTTTTTGATATGAAAAATATCCTACAGGAAAGACTGGAACTTAAGAATCTTACCTCAATAAATAAGATTTTTTCAAGTAGACAGGGGATGTCGATAATTGGGATGGTCCTTGGCAGAAGGGTTACAAAAAACAAAAATATAATATTAGAAGTTGAAGATTTGACTGGAAGAATAAAAGTGCTTATAAATTATAATAAAAAAGAGCTTTATGAAAAAGCTGAAGAGATAAGTTTAGATTCTGTTTTAGGTTTTGTTGGTTCCGGAAACAATGAAATTCTTTTTGTGAATGATATAATATTTCCAGATATAGGTTTATCTGTCAGAAAAAATTCTACTGTAGAAGAATATGTTGCTTTTGTTGGAGATTTACATTTTGGAAGCAAAAAATTTATGATAGAAAATTTTGAAAAGTTTATAGATTACTTAAATGGTAATGTTCCGAAAACTCCAGAGGCAAAGAAGATAAATTATTTGATTATAGTTGGGGATTTGGTTACGGGGGTAGGAAATTATCCTGCTCAAGAAAAAGATCTTGCAATAACTGATTTAGAAGAACAAAACATGAAGATGGCTGAGTTGCTTAAAAAAATAAGAAAAGACATAAAGATTGTAATATGTCCTGGAAATCATGAGGGGGTTAGACTTATGGAACCACAACCATTATACGATGAGAAATATGCATGGCCAATTTATGAACTTGAGAATGTCATCCTTACAGAAAATCCAAGTTTAATCAATATAGGGGCAAGAAGAGATTTTTCTGGATATAATGTTTTGATGTATCATGGTATGTCTTATCCCTTTTATGCTAATGCTATTCCAAGGCTTTTGAAAGCTAAAGCAATGAATACTCCTGATGAAATAATGAAATATCTTCTAAAAAATAGACATCTTGCTCCTACACACAATTCTGTCCAATCTTTTCCTCATGAGAAAGATACACATTTCATAAGAGCAGCTCCAGATATCTTTCTTTCTGGACACACCCACAAAAGTGCTGTTTCATATTATAACAACATTTTAGTAATTTCTGTTTCTTCTTGGGAAGGAAAGACCTCTTATCAAGAAAAATTTGGAAACGAGCCAGATCATTGTAAAGTTCCTCTATTAAATTTAAAGACGAGGGCGATAAAGATACTTGATTTTGAATAAGATGGAAGAAAAAAGAAAGATAGGGATAGATATTGATGATGTTGTAGTTGTGTTTTTAAAAAGATACCTTAAATTTTTCAATTTAAAGCTTGGAAAAAATCTGGAATTTGAAGATATTGTAAAATACCACGTTTGGGATTTAACAGATAGTGTTTCGAAAGAAGAATGCTTATCAATGGTAATTGAAGTTCATAATTCAGAAAATGAGAACAACGTCGAAATGGTTAAGGGTGCTAAAGAGGCCATATGGAATTTGGCAAAAAATTACAAAATCTTTTTTATTACCTCAAGACCCCCTTCGGTTAAGGAGCATACATCCACTCTTTTTAAAAAAATATTTTTGAACTTGGATTTTGAAATTATTTTTTCAGGAGAAATTCATGGTGGCAAAACAAAATCAGAAATTTGTTTGGAAAACGAAATAAATGTAATTATAGAGGATAATGCAGGTTACGCCTTAGATTGTGCAAAAAAAGGAATAAAATCCTTTTTGTTGGAGAAACCATGGAATCAACAATATGAAAAACACGAGAATTTAATTAAAGTTAAAAATTGGGACAATATATTAAATCAATTAAAATGAACATTCAACAATACTTTAAAGACATAGAAAAAGGAACAAAGATAGTATACGAAATAGCTGAGAAGGCAAGAGAAAAAGGACTAGACCCAGCAGACAAAGTCGAGATACCTCTTGCAATGACCATGGCTGAAAAAGTGGTTGCATTAATTTCAACAATATATCCCCAAATGGAAGGTTCCGGGATAGACAAGAGAATTTTGGAACTGGAAAAAGAATATGGAAAATTAGACGTGGCTGTTGTGTTTAAGATTGCAGAAGAAGTAGCAAAACAAAAATTTTGTAGATTTGAGAGCTTACTTCAAGCTATTACTGCTGGAGTAAGAGTTGGATTTGCATATAGCACTCTAGGGGTTGTTTCTTCTCCTATTGAAGGATTTACTGAATTGAAACTAGCCAAAACAGCTAAAGGAGAGGATTATTTAGTTGCTTATTTTTCTGGACCAATAAGGAGTGCAGGAACGACTGCTTCCTGTGTTGTGTTGATGCTGATAGATTATCTTAGGGAAATGTTTGGATATGCAAAATATGATGCAAGTCAAGAAGAAATAAAAAGAACGTCAACAGAACTTTTAGATTATCATGAAAGAATAACTAACCTTCAGTATATGCCTACAGAAGAAGAAAGTTTTTTTCTTTCAAGAAACCTCCCGTTCCAGGTAAATGGAGAACCCTCTGAAAAATTAGAGGTTTCAAATTACAAAAATCTTGATAGAATAGAAACAAATTACTTGAGAGGAGGAATGTGTTTAATTATAGGGGAAGGACTTGCACAAAAAGCTAAGAAAGCATTTAGACTGCTGAAGAGTTTGAAAGTAAGAGGGTTTAAAACAAGCGGGTTTGATTTTCTTGAAGAATATATAAAAATACACGAGAAGAGAGAAATAGGAAAAGCCGATGAATCTCCTACTTACATAAAAGATTTAGTGGCAGGAAGGCCAGTTTTTGGGCACCCCTCTAGGTCTGGAGGATTTAGGTTTAGATATGGGAGAGGAAGGAATTCTGGATTTAGTGCATTTGCAATGCATCCAGCAACTATGGCAATCACCGACGATTTTATTGCAATAGGAACACAACTTAAAATTGAAAAACCTTCAAAAGGGGGGGTTGTGACAAGTTGTGATACTATTGATGGACCAATAGTTAAGCTCGTTAACGGAAGCGTAAGAAAATTAAAAAACAGATTAGAAGCAAAAAGATTGTACAATGATGTTGAAGAAATAATTTATATCGGAGATATTTTATTTCCTTTTAGTGATGTAATAAATAGAAACTCTGAATTAATTCAGCCTGGATATGTTGAGGAATGGTGGGCTCTTGAACTAAGAGAAAAAAACTCTGAACTTGAAAAACAAATAGATAAGTTTAATGTTGGTCTTGATCAGGCATTAGAAATAAGTAATAAATATAAAATTCCTCTTCATCCACAACATATCTTTTATTGGACCGAAATTTCTTATGATGAATTTTTTGGGTTGGTTGAATGGCTAAAGCATTCTAGGGTTGCTGGAAAACTTATATTACCATATAAGAAAAGTGATCAAGAAAAATTTAAACTTGGAAAAAGAGCATTGGAACTTCTTGGAATTGAACACGACGTTACAATTGAAGATGTTATTTTATCAAAAGAAAATAGTAAGGCTCTGCTTGTTAACCTTGGAATAGCTATAGGTATTTTAGATGAAGAACAAAAAATTCCAAATGATATTTTTGATACAACAAAATTAGACAGAGAAAAATCTGTATTAAAGATAATAAACTCGCTTGCGAGTGTTGAAATAAAAGATAAAGCTGGAGATTTTATAGGAGCTAGGATGGGAAGACCAGAAAAAGCTAAATTAAGAAAACTGGTTGGGAGTCCTAATGTTTTGTTTCCTGTAGGGGAGGAGGGAGGAAGATTAAGAAGTGTCCAAGCTGCATGTGCAATTGGAGAAGTGAGAAATAGTTTTCCAACAAAATTCTGCGAAAAATGTAACAAAGAAACAATTTATCCTGCCTGTGAAGATTGTGGAGAAAAAACAAAGAAAATGTATTATTGTTATATCTGTAAAACTAAATCTTTTTTCAAATGCAGCGAACACCCCTTAAAAAGCCAATCTTATTCTATAGTTTCAGTAAATATAAAAAATTATTTTGAAAAAGCGATAGTCAAATCTGGTTTGAAGAAGGAAGAGGTTCCTTCATTAATTAAAGGAGTAAGAGGATTATTTTCTTCTGGAAAAGCCACAGAAAATTTAACAAAGGGAATTTTGAGAGCAAAACATGATTTGCAAGTGAATAAAGATGGAACCATAAGATTTGATGTCACAGAACTTCCTTTAATTGCGTTCAAACCAAAGGAGATATCAACAAGCATAGAAAAACTAAAAGAATTAGGATACACTCATGATATAGATGGTAAAGAACTTGTCAATGAAGAACAAATACTCGAGTTAATGCCGCATGATATTCTTCTTCCAAGCGCACAAGCTCCCCATGATGAAAAAGCAGACGATGTTTTTATTAGGATATCTAAATTTGTTGATGATTTATTGATTAATCTTTATGGACAAAATGCATTTTACAATGCAAATAAAAGAGAAGATTTGGTAGGACACATTGGTGTTTGTATGGCTCCCCACAATTGTGCAGGGGTTATATGTCGAATAATTG
>CAYIHJ010000005.1:0-19392 GCA_964363245.1 Candidatus Woesearchaeota archaeon
TTAACAACTTAGGGTGAATATAGTGAGCCCTCGTAGCTCAGCCTGGATAGAGCACTTGCCTTCTAAGTGAAGGAGAACCTTCCCAGTCCCCTTTCAGGGGAAAGAGGAAAGCAAGGGGTCGCAGGTTCAAATCCTGTCGGGGGCATCGCGGAGATGGCACAGCGGCTACTGCGTCTGCCTGCAGCTCAGAGAAAGAGCAGTGAGCAGATTTTCGTGGGTTCGAGTCCCACTCTCCGCTTTAGTTTAATAAATTTTAACAAAATGAAAAAGGTCATAGTAATTCATGGATGGGACGCAACCTCTAAGAGTGATTTCTTTCCTTGGCTAAAGAAAGAATTGTCGAAGAGGAAAATTAAAGCTTATTTTCCAGATATGCCTAATAATTCTGAACCTAAAATTTCAGAATGGATACCTTTTTTAATAAAAAATTTTAGTAAAGATATAGGTAAGGAAACTATTCTTATTGGTCATAGCATTGGTTGCCAAGCCGTTTTAAGATTTCTTGAAACTTTACCTAGAGATATTAAACTGAAAAAAGTAATTCTTGTTGCGCCGTGGATGGAATTAGATATGGAAACTATAATGGAAGAGGGGGAAGAAGTTGTTGAGATAGCAAAATCTTGGATGGAAACTCCAATTGACTGGGAGAAAGTTAAAAATCATTGTAATGATTTTGTATGCATTTTTTCAGACAATGATCCCTATGTTCCTCTGTCAAACAAAGAGTTATTTAAGAACAGATTAAATTCTAAATCGATTGTGCTACATAATCGATATCATTTTGATGAGGGTCACGGAATTCTTGAGTTACCAGAAATACTAAATTTCCTTTAAGCAATGTTCTCTTCTTTCTTTTCCTTAAGCCTAGTATAGATAATTAATCCCAATACTAGACAATGGATTTGATGAGTTTTCTCCAAGCATTACATTCCATGAACCATTTAAGATGGCTCCTGTAAATGTTTCATTGTAAATTAAAGTTCCTTCACTTAAGGTGGTATAAATTTCAACTCTTAAATCTCCAGAATTCAAAAGAGTACCACTAGTTTTATTTCTTAAATTAGATCCATGTTCTGCCAATGATACATTTAACGATGCTGAAGCCACGTTTAAGAATAGAAGGAATACCAAAACTGAAAGGATTATATTTTTAATTTTCATTTTATTTATCTTCTTTCCAATAATGTAATTTTGCCTTTCCAACCTCTCTTATTGTTATGACTCCCTCACCCTTTAATTCTGCAAGAACAACTGCAACAGTATTTCTTGAAATATTTAGAATTTTAGAAATTTCTACAATGGTGGGCCCCATCGGGTTCTTCCTAAGTACCTCTATAACCATCTCTTTTTTAGTTTTCATCTATAATGCATTAACGTTAATCTTTGTTACTATACATTGATGCATTATGCTTTATAAGTTTTTCTGGAAGACCAAAAATTTTCTTTTTAACTGTTCCAAAAATTAAAAAAAAGAAAAAAGAAATGGATATTGGATTTTGAAAAAGTTTTTAAATGAGAGAATTATATATTAGGCAATGGAAAAAAAAGAGGTTGCTGTTTATTTGTATCTTGGAGTTTTGATTGTTGCGTCTCTTTTGGCAATCTACTTTTTTAATCTGCAATTAACTGGCTTTGCGGTTTATCAACAGAATAATCAAACAGCATTTAATGAAGGAGTTTATGAAAATGTTTCTTATGATGCAAATGCCAGTGCTGTAATATTAACTACAAATCAGACTTCAGGAGTTTATACTTCAAAGGTTTTTGATGCTAATGGTTCTGCTATTTGGAATAATTTAACATGGATAGGAAACGGAACTTTAGTTTTTGAAGTGAGAAGTTGTTTTAATATAGGTTGTTCAAATTCAAGTTTTTCAGTTGCTAATTTGAATAATTTAAATCTTTCTGGCCAATACTTCCAATATAGAGTATTGTTCGATGCAAATTCAACTTCTTCCTTAAGTAGTGTTCTTCTGGATTATTCTACTATCCCTTCTACACCTACACAAGTTTCAATAACCCTCTCTGAGCCATCTGGTCAAAAATCTTCTACTTCAAATATTCCCTTAAAATTTAACCTTGTAGATGGTGAGAATTATGTTTGCTGGTATAACATTAAGGATGCGTCAGACAATGCTGAAATTACTGGAGCCACAAATTTAGTTGGATGTAATAATAATACTACTTTTAATTTAGGAGCAGGAAAGGGTAGTTATGTATTTACTCTTTATGTCAACAGTTCTTTGGGACTTCAAAATAAAACATCTTCTTTTTCAGTAAACCTTGGAACTTCTCAGACAGAGGAAGAAGAGATTGAGAGTACAGTCCAAGTTCCTGTTGTTACTACTCCTGTTGTCGAAGAAACTCCTGATGTAACTGACTTAAGTTTGCAAGCTATAGAGAAATCAACTATTAACCCTTCTGAATCAAGAAATTATAACTTAGTTGCTACTAATGCTGGAAATGTTCCTTTGAGTGCATGTAAACTAAGCTTTGGAGGAAATTCCTCGTCATGGGCTTCTACTTCAGATGTAGGTCAAAACATAAATGCAGGAGAAGTAAAGAATTTTGCATTTTCAGTGAACGTTCCCAAAGAGGCAGTGGAAGGAAGTAATTCATTCTCCTTATCTGTACAATGTGCAGAGATTTTGAAAAATTCTGAATTTTCGATTGATGTTGTAAAAAAGAGGGTTGAATTTAATGTTACAGATGTAAAGAGAACAAGACAAAATAGAGTAGTAGTTACTTATTCTCTGGATGAACTTCTTGACGAAGAACAAGTTGTCCAGTTACAGTTCTTTTTATATAATGCAGCTAATCAGGAAGTTGGAAATGCTACAACAAACCAAACACTTTCAGCAGGAGAGAGTAATAAATTTAATACTAATTTGGTAGTAAACGAATCTCTTGAGGGAAACTTAACTCTTTCAGCTAGTCTTAATTCACAGCAGTATTCTGTATCGGTGAGAGAACCTATTGTTCTTGGATCTCCTACGGGATTCTTTTTATTGGGAGATAACCTAGGAACAACAGGAAATATATTAGCAATTGTAATTTTGTTAGGTGGATTAGTTGTTATCTACATTTTCTTTTTGAGAAGAAAAGTGAATTCTAAAAATTAGTAAGTTAGTAGTGCCTACCAAAAGATTTAAATAGTATTTTGTAGTGGGTAAATAATGGCCTTTGTTGTAAAGAAGAATATACATAATAATGACTATTATTATTTGAATGAAAATAAAAGAGTTAAAGGTAAAGTCAAGACAAAGACATTGGCTTATCTTGGAAAAAACAAGAAAGATGCTGAGAAAAAAGCTAAAGATATAATGAAAATAGGGAAAAATAGAGAAGAAGTTAAATCTAGAGAACAACCTAGTTCAGATAAAATCGTTAAAGTTGGAAGAAAGATAGACGAAATAACTGCAATATCTTCTAAAAGAGGAATTTTCTTTCAAACGGCTAACATATATGGTGGGAAGGCCGGATTTTTTACTTATGGACATCTAGGGAAGGCTTTGAAGGCAAATTGGGAAAATCTTTGGAGGAAAAATATTGTAGGACTTGATGAAAATTTTTATGAAATACAGAGTAACAATATACTTCCCGAATCTGTATTTAAGGCATCAGGACATATAGAAAACTTTAATGATCCTATGACAGAATGTAAGAAGTGTCATTTTAGATTTAGGGCAGACCAATTCTTAGAAGATAACAAGGTAGAAAATGCTGGTGAATTAAAAATAGAAGAAATGACTGTGATAATAAAGGAAAAAAATCTGAAATGTCCTAAATGTGGAGGAGAACTTTCTGAAGTAAAACAATTTAATATGATGTTTCCAGTTAACGTAGGTTTTGATGAAGAGAAAGCCTACCTTAGTCCAGAAACAGCTCAAGCTGCTTATCTTGCTTTCAAGGAAGAGTTTTCAGCCACGAGGGGAAAACTGCCACTTGGATTGGCAATAATAGATAAAGCATATAGAAATGAAATTTCTCCCCGGCAGATGTTTTTTAGACTCAGAGAGTTTTCACAGGCAGAACTTCAGATTTTTTTTGATGTGGATAAAGTGAATGAACATGAAAAATGGAAAGACGTACAAAAAAATAAATTAAGAGTAAAATTTCACAATAAAAATGAAATAGAAGAAATCTCTTGCTTGGAACTTAACTCAAAACATGAAATTCCGAAGTTTTATCTTTATTATGCTTCTAAAGTTCAAGACTTTTATTTAAATGTATTAAAATTTCCAAGAGAAAAATTTAGATTTAGGGAATTGGGAGAAGCAGAAAGAGCTTTTTATAACAAAATACATTTTGATGTTGAAGTTTTCTTGGAGACACTTGGAGGATTTAAGGAAATAGCAGGAGTTCATTACAGGACAGATCATGATTTGATTGGTCATAGCAAGGTTTCAGGGAAAAACTTAGAAGTATTTTACGATAATAAAAAAATATTACCACATGTTCTAGAACTAAGTTTTGGAGTTGATAGAAATGTTTGGGCTTTATTGGATTTGTTTTATGCAGTTGGAAAAGAGGGAAGTATGTTTGTATTTCCTCCACAACTTTCTCCTATAAAAGCAGCAGTTTTTCCAATAATTAAAGAAAGTAAGTTTGAGAAAATTTCAGACAAAATTGCAGATGAACTGAAGAGAGAATGGAATATAATCTACGACAAAACAGGAAGTATAGGAAGAAGATATGCAAGAAATGATGAAATAGGAACCCCCTTTTGCATTACAATAGATGGGGATAGTGTAAAAAACAAAGATGTTACAATAAGAGATAGGAATACTGGAAAACAAATAAGAGTTAAGACGAAGGATTTACGGGATTCCCTTCGAAAGCTAATTAATGAAGAAATTTCTTTCAGTAAAGCAGGAAAACCATTTAAGATTAATTAAAATACTTGTAAAGGAAAGTTGATAAAAATATTCCTGCTGAGTCTACTAAAAAATCCGCAACATCTGGAGTTCTTAATGGAACAAAGAATTGATGGAGTTCATCGAGAATTGCATATACTAATAAAATAGCTAAAACCAAAAGAAGATTTTTTCCAATCACCTTCTTTTTATCTTTCACAGATATTAGGAAAAAAAGACCCAAGAGAAAAAAAGAGATAAAATGATATAATATTGAGAAATCAGGTCCAGATGAAATCGTGCTTCCTGGGATTGATGATACAAGAAAAATTTCCAGAGCAATTAAGATTGTAAATATAACTGCAAATTTCTTATTTCCCCCAAGTATTTTTATCATAATAAGTGGATTAAATATCCCTTAAAAAAGATTACGGTGATGTCTCTGTCGATAAACCCTTAAGGGATTTCTCTCAAAGATACATTCTTCACGTTGTTCAGAATGTCTCTAGATGAAATCTGAAAATTTCATCGCGAGACACTACAGGAGTAATGTCTCTGGGGAGAGTTTAACTCCCGACCTCGGCCTTTCTCAACGACTTATTCTCATAACCTGAAAATTTTTAGATTTCCAGGAATGAACGCTGACAAGTCATCATTCATGAGAGCCGCGCTCTAAACAGCTGAGCTACAGAGACTATTTTATTAAAAATAGATTGTTTAAAAGGTTTAAGGTAAGACTTAAAAGAGTTGACAACTTATTTGAATTATGGCGAATGATAGTGTTATATATGAGATTCCTTCCAATCTAATAAGTAATTTTCTGCAGCTTACTTCCTTGGTAAAAGCAATAGGGATAGTGGCTGTAATTTACGTTATTTATCTCATTATTAGCATTATCTTAGAAAGAAAGAAAGTAAAGGAAATAAGAAAAATTAGTGGAGATATTGAGGAAATTAAGAGAATATTAAAAAGTAAAAGATAGTTTTATCTCTTTTTACTTAAGATGTTGGCAAGTTCAAGTTGTTTTACTTTTTCTTGTTTTTTTAGTCTAGAAAGAAATCCAGCCATCCTGTTTCTTAATTTTTTACTTGGCATCGTGTTGCTTCCTAATATTTTTTTATTTAGTTCAAAACTATCAACGAATGGAATACCTTTTCTTACAAGATTTTGTCCAGATTTTCTTATAAGCTTTGATTTAATTTTTCCCATATTTAATAAGGCTGAAGTTAATTTTTAAAGCTTACGCTTTATTTTATTTGTTGTTTTTGTCATTCCATTCTTTTTATTTCAGAAAGATTCTTGACAGCGTCTATTATATCACTCATCTTTTTTTGAAGTTCTCCGAAGCTCAAAAGTGAATATCCATAACCAAGCTCTTTTGCTTTTTTGTGGGCTTTGAGAATGTCGAAGTCAGTTATTCTTTTCTTGTTATAAGCTACTAAAAGATGCTCTTTTCCCTCTCTTTTAATTTTTAGATGCAACTCATTTTTATTGAAGTTTTTTATATCTATTATTTCCATAGAATTCTTCATTACCCATTCCTTTACTTTATTGAAGAAATTATCATCAACTTTTGGTTGATTCTTTTTTATCTGTTTCTTAGCCTTTCCTTTTTTCTGTTTATCAAACGTTGGCAGTTCCTTTTGTCTTTCCTTTTTTGCTTCTTTCTGTTTCTCTATCCTTTCAATTTTTATTTCAATAGGCTTTTCTTGAATAACTTCAATAAGTTTCTCAGCAGGTTTCTCAATAACATTTATTTCTTCGATAGGTTTTTTCTCTTGCCTTTTTTCTAATAGTTCCTCCTTAAAATCAGATTCTGGAACGATGTAGTATCTCCATATTCCTTGATTATCTCTAGTGAAAGGTATTGCAAAATCTTTTATCGCCCGGAGGGCGACTCTTATTACGGGAGATTGTTCTTTGTCCATTAAGAATTTTTTATCTTTTAATAAAAGAAAAGCATCTTTTTCTCTGCTATTTAGATACTGAGAAAATCTTTCTAACATATATGCTTGTTCGTTAATAAAATATAACGGAGAACTTCCTACTTTCATGTCACTGTATTTTATTTTCTTGTCGGCAACTAATTCAGAAAGGAAAGCAGAAGCAAACAAGATACTTAACCCAGTTTCCTTTGCTACGTGAACGGGAAGACTTGGTCCTCTTCTTCTTATAGTTTGTAGGATTTTTTCTTTTATTTCTAGAGCATTTGGGCCTGACATTATTTTTATGTTTTTATCCAGTTTACTTCATAATAAGTGACGTCATTTTCTTCATCTACTATTGCAAGAAGAAGCTTTTTCTTTGTGGAATGTGCAACTCTGTTTTTTGCTGCAAAATCATCCCAAGACAATTTCTTTGATTCGTGATTAGTAAATACAATCCATTTTGCATGGGCTTGTTTTGGCGAGCTCCCTCTATCATAAACTCTAAACTCTGCCCCAAACTTCAAAGCAGTTTTTACAATGTAACCTTTCTCTCGTAAATCTTTGAAAACAGGATATTTAGTATCTATTTTTTTATCTATTTTTCTTATTTTTTCTAAAAGGATTTTTCCCGATAATTTTGTTTTTTTTTGAAAAATGTCCATTTTTCCCTTCTCTAAGAGATATAATGCTTCAGTCATAGAATATTGAACCTTTTCTCCAGAAGGCTCTCCAAAATAACTCTTATCGTAGAAGGAATGAGCTTCTTCGGAATTACTTGAGATTATTCTCCCTGTCAAATAAGCGGTTATTTTGTCCATTGTTTTTTTAGCCAAGGACAATATTTAAAAGTTGCTGGCAGCTTTCATATTAATAAACATCAGAAAAGAGCAATATTTTATAATGAAAAAAACAGATTATAATTTTAAGAAGATAGAACAGAAATGGCAAGAACAATGGGAAAAAAAGAAAGTTTTTGCTACGAATAAAGGAAAAGGTAAAAAGTATTATGTTCTTGAGATGTTTCCTTATCCGTCTGGTTCTGGTTTGCATATGGGACATGCTTTTAATTATACTATTGGAGATATTCTTGCAAGGTATAAGAGAACGAATGGATATGATGTCTTATACCCAATGGGTTACGATTCTTTTGGACTTCCAGCGGAGAATGCAGCCATAAAAACTGGTGAGAATCCCAAGAAATATACCGAAAAATCAATAAGTAATTTTACGCGGCAGCAGAAAAAAATAGGGCTTAGTTACGATTGGGGCAGGATAGTTATGACTCATAAGCCAGAGTATTACAAATGGAATCAGTTTTTCTTCCTAAAGTTTTTAGAGAAAGGACTTGCATATAGGAAAAAAGCTCCTGTGAATTGGTGTCCTAAATGTGAAAGTGTTTTAGCAAATGAACAAGTTCACAATGGAAAATGTTGGGTTCACAAAGATACTGAAGTTAATATGAAACAGATAGAACAGTGGTTTATCAAAATTACAGACTATGCCGAAGAACTTCTAGATAAAGTTGATGGCTTGGAATGGCCAGACAAGATAAAAATAATGCAGAAGAATTGGATTGGAAAGAGTATGGGAGCAGAGATTGATTTTGAAATAAACAATGAAAAGTGGCCAATATTTACAACAAGACCAGATACAATTTATGGAGTTACCTTTATGGTTGTTAGTGCTCAACACTTTCAGCTTATGAAATTGGTTACAGACAAGCAAAAAAAAGAAGTTGAAAATTTTTTAAAAAAGATAAAGTCAGTAAGTGAAAAAGAAATGGATATGGCGGAAAAAGAGGGGGTGTTTACGGGAAGTTATGCAAAAAATCCAGTAACTGGAGAAAAAGTGCCCGTTTATGCAGGAAATTTTGTTGTTGTAGATTATGGTAGTGGGATGGTTATGGCTGTCCCAGGACATGATCAGAGAGACTTTGATTTTGCTAAAAAATATGATCTTCCGATAAAGTTTTTCATAAAGCCCGAAGACTACGAGATAGACCAAAAGAAAATAACAGAAGCTTATGAAGGAGACGGTATAACAATTAATTCTGGACAATTTAGTGATATAAAAAACAAAGAAGCTTTTGAAAAAATAATCCAATATTTAATAAAAAATAAAAAAGGAAAGAAAAAGACGCAGTACAAACTGAAAGATTGGCTTATATCTCGACAAAGATATTGGGGAACCCCTATCCCTGTTGTATATTGTGACACGTGTGGAATTGTTTCTTTGCCAGAAAAGGAACTTCCTGTTCTCTTACCAGACAAGGTTAAATTTGGAAAAGGAAACCCTCTTGAAACAAATAAAGAGTTTGTTGAGACTAAATGTCCTAAATGCAAAGGTAAAGCAAGAAGGGAAACAGATACTATGGACACGTTTTTTGATAGTAGTTGGTATTATCTTCGATATTGTGATAACGAGAATAAAAAACAACCATTTGATAAAAAAAAGGTTGATTCTTGGATGCCGGTTAATCAGTATATTGGGGGAGCAGAACATGCTTGTATGCATCTTATTTATGCAAGATTTTTTACAAAAGCCCTTAGAGATTTAGGCTTCTTGGAATTTGATGAACCATTTACTAAGTTGTTTAACCAAGGAATGCTTCATGGATTAGATGGTTTTGTAATGTCAAAATCTAGGGGAAATGTTGTTTTGCCTGAAGAAGTCTCTGAAAAATATGGGATGGATACAGCAAGACTTTTCCTTGTTTCTGTCGCTTCTCCAGACAAGGATACACAATGGAGTGAAAATGGAATAGAAGGAAGTCTAAAGTTTATGAATAAAGTTATGGATTACTTTAGCAATAAAAAGTTTGCACTAGCCGGGAAAAAAGATGAGAGAATACAGAGTAAAGTGAACATGGCAATAAAAGAAGTTAGTGGAGACATAGAAAACTTTAGATATAATTTGGCTGTGATTAAAATTAGAGAATTGTTTGATAAAATTAGTGATAAAAAAATAGGTAAGAAAGAAGCGGAAATATTTTTGAAATTGTTGAATCCTTTTTGCCCCCACATAACTGAAGAATTATGGGCAAAGCTTGGTAACAAAAAATTTATTTGTCTTGAAAAATGGCCAGAAATTGACGAGTCAAAAATAAATATTGAATTTGAAAAGGAAGATGAGTTTATAGATAAGGCAATAAGTGATGTTAACAATGTGGTTAAGATAATAAAAGAAAAGGGAAAGGAAGTTTCAAAATTGTATCTTTACACAATTCCTAACGAAAAATCTATTTATGCTAACGGTTTGGATGAAATTGAAAAAAGGACAAACCTAAAAACAAAGATTTTTTCAGTTTCGGATAAAGATAAACACGATCCTGAGAAGAAATCATCCAAGGCGAAGCCAGGCAAGCCCGGCATTTATTTAGAATAGTTAGATTTTTATAATTCCTTTGTTTGTCCTGTGTTGATGGCTAAGAGTGACAAGGATAACAATACCAATAAATGGTGGACATTAGATAAGTATACTCAAGAGACTAAAGATAGAATAATTATGTCTATCTTAGGTGCTATAATCATCGTTTTTCTTTTTATTTTTCTCTGGAATTTCTTTTCTGACAGACTTGACAATAAAGAATCTATTCCAACCTGCGGAGATGGAAGTTTTTATGATACTTGTAATTTAAACAAACCATACTATTGTGATGCCGAAACTGGGAAGCTGATTGAAAAAGCTACAATATGTGGGTGCCCAGACGGTATGACTAAATCAGAAGAAAGCTGCGCATCGGAATATCAAACAGAACAAAAGGAAATAAACCTTCGGTATATTCTGAGGGGAGAAGAGAAAACTTTGGCCTTTACTGTCTACAATGGAATGTCAGATTATTTTTTTAACCTCCCAAAATCAATAAATTATGTTGGGGGAGAGAGGCTTTTGAGATCAGACTTCAAACTAAGAAACATCAATAATCAAGAACAAAAGCAGCTCCTATTACCTTTGTTAATTGCAATCCAAAATGTTGCAGAAACAAAAGAAGATCAAGTTAGAATAGCAATAAGCATAGTTCAAAATATTGAATTTGGAGAATCAGATAAAAAAATAAATCTTCCTGGAGGTAATCAAATTACTTATTCAAGATATCCTTATCAAGTGCTTTATGATGAGAAAGGAATATGTGGAGAAAAATCAGAACTGCTAGCATTTTTGTTGAAGGAAATGGGATATGGGGTTGTATTTTTTTATAATCAAGAAGAAAATCATGAGTCTCTAGGAATAAAATGTCCTGTTAGATATAGTGTTGATGATACCGGATATTGCTTTATTGAGACTACAGGGCCTTCGATTATGACTGATAGAGGGATAGAATATGTTGGGGGAGTTAAAATAACATCGCAACCAGAAATTATATTGGTATCAAATGGGGATGCTCTTGGGAAGGAGATGTATGAATATGATGATGCAAAGGAAATGATGAAGTTGAGAGATGGAAGCTTTGTTTTATTCAGAGAAGCCAGACTGAGCAAACTTAAGGAAAAGTACGGGCTTGTGGATGCTTATCATCCTGGATGATTATTCCAACACTGCTTTTATTCTTCTTACACCAGCAGATGAAGATTCTTCTTTGACAATTTTAAATTTACCCATCTCAGAAGTATTTTTGACATGAGGTCCTGTACAAATCTCCTTTGAAAAATCTCCTACTGAATAGACTGAAACCATTTCTGGATATTTCATTCCAAACTCCCCTTGAGCCCCAGACTTAAGTGCTTTTTCTAATGGAATCTCTTCCCTTAAAACCTTTAGTCCTTCCTTAATTTTTTTGTTTACCAAAATTTCAATTTTTTTTACTTCTTCTTCTGTCAATTTTCTTTGGAAATTGAAGTCAAATCTTAAACGTTCAGGAGTTATGTTTGAACCTCTTTGTTTTACTTCTTTGCCAAGAACTTGCCTTAAAGCTTCATTTAATAGATGAGTTGCCGTGTGGAGTTTGGTTGTATTTTCTGAATTGTCTGCTAATCCTGATTTGAAAACTCCTGCAGATGCAGAACGAGAAAGTTCTTGATGTTTCTTTAATTCTTGTTCAAACTCTTTTTCTGGGAACTCTTTATTTATTTCTTTTAACTTATCTTTAATCAATTCCTTAGGATAACCAAAACTTTGAACTAACTTGAAAATTTCTTTAGAAAAGATTTTTTTATCTTTTTCATTAATATTAATTATTCTTGTAAATTCCTTACTACCTCTAGGGTCATTTAAGGTGTTGTTGAATTTTTCCTTTTCTTTATCTAATTCTTTTAAAATTTCATCTTTCTTTTTCTTAAGTTCTTCATAATCTTTGTAAATCTTGAAAATAACTTCAGCTATCTGAGAAATGTTTGTGATTTTGATTTCTTTTCCATAATAAATTGCCCTTCTTATCAACTTTCTAAGGACGTAACCTTGCCCAGTGTTGCTGGGTAAAACTCCATCCCCGATAATGAATACTGAAGCTTTGAGGTGGTCTGCAATTATTCTCATTATCTTTTTGTTGTCTTTATATTTCTCTCCTGAAATTTCTTCTATTTCATTTATTATCGGCTTCCAAGCATCTGTGAGGTAATTATCATCTAAGTTGTTTAGAATAGCAAGAGTTCTTTCAACTCCCATTCCAGTATCAACATTTTTTTGTTGTAGAGGGATAAATTTTCCCTCTGCAGTTTTATTATATTGCATAAAAACATCATTCCATATTTCAAGTCCGTTCACAAACATTTCTGTATCTGGTCCACAAGGTCCCGTTTCTCCTGCTGGTCCCCACCAGTTATCTTCTTTTCCAAGAAATTTTATATTTTTTATTTTGAGTAATTTCCATACCTTTTCCGATTCTGTGTCTTGTTGAGCATTTTTGTCCCCTTTGAAACATGTTACGCTAATTTTTCCTGGAAGGATTTGGAGAGTTTTTGTTAAAAACTCATAACTATATTTAATTGCATCTTCTTTCCAGTAATCTCCTAAACTCCAGTTCCCAAGCATCTCAAAAAAAGTATGGTGAGTTTCATCTCCAACTTCATCTATATCTGTTGTTCTAATGCATTTTTGAACATTAACAAGCCTTTTTCCAAGAGGATGCTTCTGCCCTAAAAGATAAGGAACTAAAGGATGCATCCCTGCTGTTGTGAAGAGAACAGTTGGATCATTTGATGGAATAAGAGAAGCAGAAGGGATTACCTTATGTCCTTTTGACTTGAAGAACTCCAAATATTTATCTATTAAATCTTTTCTAGTTACCATATAACCTACTAAATTTAATAAGTTTTAAAATTATTTGTTTTAGAATTATCCCTGTAAAGCCCTTAATTTTTCTTGGATGTCCTTTAACTGCATTTCTAAGTCTCTGTCCTTTGCTGTTTCTCCAACAAATTTTTTCCTTACTATTTGAGAGTTTCTTGGTTCAATTCCTTCATTTCTTGGATGATGAGTAGTTAATTTTGGAATATTGGTTTCTATTTTCTTTATGTTTTGATTGACTTCCTTCAAAATTCCAGAGAGTTTTGTTTTTGATTTAAGTTCTTTTAATCTAATCTGATGATATCTTGTTATTGCCTTAAGGATTCTAAGGAGATTCATTTGAGTAGATAGAAAATATCGCTTTGCTAGAACTCCTTCGTTGTTTTCAAGCTTGACATACATCGCATCTTCTTCTTTCATCTTATTTGTTTTCTACCCTTGAGAAAATATCTTTGTCAACTTTTTCTATTTGTTTCTTTATGTTCTGTATTTCTTGTTCCCAGAATAGCAACTCTTTTTCCTCTTGCTCTTTTATACCTTTTATTTCACGTAAGACAGATTCAATTTCTGAAATTTGATTTCTGGTCTTCTCAAAAATCTTAACACTTTCTTCAAACTTGTCGAGCCTTATAAAAATTGGTTCCGTTCTTTTATAATTTCCTGAGTCTGAAATTGTCGGAACTTCCAAAACCCTTCTTTCAAATTTCTGAAATTGTCTATATTCATCTCCCCCCTCACTTTCGGAATCCATCTCTTTTGACATAAAATCCTTTTTAGCAAGTTTCGGCATCATCTCAGATTCTTCTTCATCATCAGAATCATTTGCATCGAAATTCTCGCCCACCTCTTTTCGCCCAGCAATCGCATCTTTTATTGTATTTTGAGAAAATTTTTCTCCAAAAGAACTTCTTGGAAAACTAGGCAATTGGGGGAGATTCTTCAGATCTTCTAGTCCTGGTAAATCTGGTAACCTTGGTAACTCAGGTAATCTAGGAATGTCTCCTTTTTTCTCCTCTTTATTTTTGTTAAATAACCCCATTTTTATTATACTCCAATTACTAGTCTTGTGATATATATAAAACAGAATACAAGTTTAAAAACTTTGTTTTTTAAAATTCTTTAAGGTTTGTGTAATTAATCAAACCGAAACTGGAACAAGTTCCGTAAACGATTCAAAAGCCTGAACCGAAAGGTATTTATCTGTATTTTTTGTAATATTTTTAATGTTGGCAAAATTTCTCAAGGAAGTCGTTGTAATTCTCGTCGGAAAACAAGCCGAACCTATCGCTGATCTTTTGGATAGCAAAAAGCATGTTAATGAGTTTTTGATTGCAAAAAAACTAGGACTTACTATAAACCAAACAAGAAATATCTTGTACAAGATAGCAGATCATGGTCTCGTTTCTTCTGTTAGAAAAAAAGATAAGAGAAAAGGGTGGTATACTTACTTTTGGAAATTAGAAAATTTGAAGTCCTTAGAGTTTCTTAAAGATTTGCTTGCTAAGAAAATAGAAAATGTTAACAATCAGACAAAAAGCAGAGAAACAAAAGTATTTTACATATGCAAAAATTGTCACGTGGAGTATAATGAAGAAAACGCCCTTTTGCATGATTTTACATGTCCAGAATGCGGAGAAGTTTTTGTAAAGTCAGATAATGCAAAGGTTTTGAATGATTTGAAAAAAGAAGGTGAAAAATTGAGGAGAGAGCTTGGCATAATAGAAGAAGAAATAAAGAAGGAGAGAGAGGTTTCAGAGAAAAAAAGAGTTAATGAGAAAAATAAGTTTGAAAGAGATAAAAAAACAAAAAGAAAAAATGCTTTGGCTAAATCTAAATTAGAGAGGAGCAAATTACAGAAACCTCAGAAATTTAAAAAAATACCCAAGCATAATTTTTTCAAGAAACAAAAAATGAAAAATCATCCTGTTGTGGCCAATTTAAAGAAAAAGTTAGGTAAAAAAGGGAAAAAGAGATAAACATGGCAAGAATTTACAATGTGTCTTCAAGGAAACAATCTGCCTTCTTTAGTGGATTGAGTGTTACGAGTATCTTAATTTTTTGCAATTTATTTTTCTATATAGTTTCTTTATTTATTTTAACAACTTATGGACAAAGTTTTTTTTCTAACAATATTGCATTAAACCCCAATCTTATAATTCATGGAAAATCAATGTGGACATTTTTAACAAGTATGTTTTCACACACTGAATTTTTTCATATATTTGTTAATATGTTTTCTTTATTTTTTATAGGTAATTTTTTAGAGAAGATAATTGGAAAAAAAAGGTTTTTCTTGGTTTATATGGCAGCAGGTTTAATTGCAGGAGTTTTTTTTGTTTTATCAGGATTAATCTTTAATGATAATCTTCCTGGAATTGGGGCATCTGGAGCAATTTTTGGAATTTTAGGGGTTTTATGTGTTTTGGTACCAAATTCTAAAATATATCTGATTGCTGGTCCTTTAATATTAATTATTACACAAGTTGTATTAAATCCTTTTATTTCTTTAGGGTTTGTCAGTGTCTTTAATATAATAATAAATGTATTAACTTTTATGATGATATTATCTCTTTTTTCCTTTAGTGAAAAAATGAAAAAGTTTGCAATTCCTATTAAACTTCCTATGTGGCTTTTGCCTTTCATAGCCATAATTCCTCTCGTAGTAATTGATTTTTTTGTGGACTTGCCTATTGGCAATAGCGCCCATTTTGGAGGATTAGTAGTGGGATTGGTTTATGGATTTTATTTGCGATATAAATTTCCTAATAAAACAAGAATGCTTAGTGGACATTTCAGTTGAAACACTAAGATATATTAAGAAAAGAAATTATTTAAAATAAAATGAAGACAAAAAAGAGCACGAATAAAAGTGGTTTTTTTCCAAGAAATTATACCCTATGTTGGAAATTCATTAAAGAATCTAGAAAATTTATTTACATAATAACCTCTGTGTTTTTTTTGTTCACTTTAATTGGGTTTTTTATTCCTGTGCCTGACTACATTGCACGGGAATTGCTTAAAATATTGGAAGAGATAGTAAAAAGGACAGAAGGACTATCGCAATTTGAACTTATAGGATTTATTTTCTTCAACAATGTGCAAAGTAGCTTTATGGGATTGCTTTTAGGAGTGTTTTTAGGAATATTTCCTCTGATTTTTTCAGCTTTTAATGGTTATATTCTTGGATTTGTTGCTTCTATGGCTGTAGGGGCCAATGGTGTTGGGGTTCTTTGGAGAATACTGCCGCACGGAATATTTGAGCTTCCTGCTGTTTTCATATCTCTTGGATTGGGGCTTAGAATAGGCATGTTGGTTTTCCAACATATTAATATGAAGTCTTTCAAATACTACGCATATGAACTAGCGAGAGTGTTTGTTTTTGTTGTTATACCTCTTTTAATAATTGCTGCAGTGATAGAAGGCACTCTCATAGCTTTGGTAAAGTAGAAAATAAACTAGAATAATTTAAATAGGTTTTTCTCCTCTATAAAACATAGGGTTAATTGCAAATAAACAATCAAAAGGAGGTTAAAATGTGGCATGAAAAATTAGCTTTGGTTCTAGCAGCAGTGGGTGCTCTTAATTGGGGACTTGCTGAAATGGGCTGGAATTTAGTAGAAAATGTGTTCAGCTGGGCAGGAACAACAGTAATTTCAGTAGTATATTATTTGGTTGCTTTGGCTGGATTATATGTTCTATTCTTAGCTTTCAAAGAATAAACAATCTTTTTATTTTCTTTTTATTTATTTCTATTTAATCTTTTAGGTCACTAATTCCGAGAAGAATAAGTAGAATTCCTACAGAAGTTACAAGCCAGAAGAATCCTCCCTTGAGGAAAATCCATGCAGAATGCAAGAAGTCAAAATTCTTTCCAAACAAAGTCCAAGAATAAGCCGAAGATGCCCAAGCGAACCAAACCATTCCAACTACTATAATTAATCCAAATAACAACTCAAACCATTTATTCATATTACGGGAACGGAAACTTTTGTTTAAAAAGATTTTTATGTTGTAAAATAGCTTTTAGGAAAACTTAAAAATCAATTTAGGGTGATATTTTATGGAAAAAAGCGAAGAATCTTCAAAGAAAAACGTTTTGCGTAAGTCCAAAGAAATAGATGGAATTTCGGTAAAAGGATATGATTTTAACAAAGGGATTGATTATGATAAGATACTTGATAGTTATGCTTCTACTGGTTTTCAGGCAACTCATTTTGCAAAGGCAGTAGGTATTGTAAATGAAATGATAGACACTAAGGCTACTATTTTTTTTGGATGTAGTTCAAACCTAATTACCTCTGGAATTAGAGATGTTGTTAGGTATCTTGCAGAAAAGAAGAAAATTGATGTTTTTGTGACAACTGCAGGAGGAATTGAAGAAGATTTGATAAAATGCATAGGGGATTTCAAAATAGGCAAGTTCTCCTTTTCTGGAGAGTTGCTGAGAGAAGAGGGAATTAATAGAACTGGAAATATTTTTATCCCTAACCTTCGGTATGTAGAGTTTGAGAAGTTTTTAACCCCCATACTAGAAAAAATTTATCAGGAGCAAAAGAAAACTGGAAAGGTAATTTCTGTTTCAGAATTCATAAATATGCTTGGAAGAGAGATAAATAATAAGGAAAGTATTCTTTATTGGTGTTGGAAGAACAACTTGCAGGCTTATTGTCCTGCGATAACTGATGGGAGCATTGGAGATATGATTCATTTCTTTATTTACAAACATCCTGATTTTAAAATTGATATAGCTTCTGATATTCATAAATTAAATGAGTTTACTATAACAAGGAAAAAAACTGGTGTGATTATTCTTGGTAAGGGAATGATGAAACATCACATTTTGAATTCAAATATGATGAGGAATGGAGCAGATTATGCAGTTTACATAAATTCTGGAGAAGAATGGGACGGCGCTGATTCTAATGCTCGTCCTGATGAAGCTGTTTCATGGGGTAAGGTAAAAGGAGAAGCAATAAAAGTTTTTGGCGATGCAACTATTTTATTTCCATTAATTGTTGCAAAAACTTTTGCTAAATACTAAAATGTTAACTAAAAGTCAAGTTAGTCAAATTAGAGAGCATTTGGACAGAGCGCAGAATCCTCTTTTCTTTTTTGATAATGACCCAGACGGATTATGTTCTTTTCTTATTTTAAGAAAATTTTGTGAGAAGGGAAAAGGAGTTCAAGTAAAATCATATCCTTCAATGAACAAGGATTATTTTAGAAAAGTTTCTGAACTTGGTGCAGATTATATCTTTATTCTTGACAAACCATTGGTTGAAAAGGATTTTTTTGAAGAAGCTGACAAAAACAACATTCCGGTTGTTTGGATAGATCATCATAACATAGATCGAAAAGAGATTCCAGATTTTGTTCATTATTATAACCCTTTATTCAACAAAAAAAAGACAAACGAACCAGTCACGCATCTTTGCTATCAAATTTCAGAGAGAAAGGATGACACATGGTTGGATATTATTGGCTGTACATCTGATAAATTTTTCTCTGAAAATTATTTAGAATTCAAGAAGATGTTTCCAGAATTAGCTGTTGATTCAGAAGAGCCTTTTGATATACTTTACAAATCTCAAATAGGAAAAGTGGTGAAAATGTTAGATTTTGCACTGAAGGATACTACTACTAACGTTGTGAATGTGATGAAATTTTTGCTTAAAACAAAAGGACCTTATGATATTTTGGAAGAAAGTAAGGAAAATGTGGCAATTCATAAAAGATTTTCCCAGATTGAGAAGAAATACATTCGACTTTTAGAAAGAGCAAAAGCAGCAACAAATGAATCTGAAAAACTTTTGTTTTTTAGGTATGGGGGAGATTTGAGCATCAGTGGAGAATTGTCAAATGAGTTGGGTTATATTTTTCCAGATAAAGTAATTGTTATTATGAAAGTTGCTGGCGTAACTGCAACATTTTCAGCAAGAGCAAAAAACATAAGAGAAATTGTTTTGAAGGCTATTGAAAATATTCCAGACGCGAGAAGTGGAGGGCATGAAGATGCCATAGGTGGAAAAATTAAGACTGAAGACGTTGAAAAATTCAAAGAAAACTTGGAAAAGTTGATTGGTTAATATATCTTATAATAGCTTCAATATAACTTCTTTTACTTCATGAAATTTTTCCTTACTTATTTTTCCAATCACTAATTTTACAAGCTTCTTGTTAATACTAAAGATTTTATCTGCCTTTATTTTACTTTCTGTTATTATTCTTCCTTTTTCTAAATCTTTGTTAGTTAATAGAATTGAATAGTCTCTTATTTTTAAATTAGAAGTCAATGGCACAACTATAATATCTTCAAATTTTTTATTATAATTATCATTTGATATAATTATTGAAGGTCTGACTTTATCTTCTTCCAGATTACTGAA
>CAYIHJ010000006.1:0-17988 GCA_964363245.1 Candidatus Woesearchaeota archaeon
TGATCCAAGATTATCTCTTCTTGCAGGTTATGCAGGAACAGACATACTGGAAGGAATTTACAAGAGTTTCAATGTTCAGAAGACGTATGTGAAGAAGTGAGTGGGTATTAAGCTACAATATTCTTCTCTGTTTTTAATGCGTAAGACTTGGTAAGATTCCAATCAAGTTTTATAAGGTTTTTAACAAAAGGACTTTCGATGTTTAATTTGTAATAATCAGATTTTCCCACTTTTCTAGTTTTAATAACAAATTCCATTTTAATGAAGCTATCAATAAAACTTTTAAGAGAATTGTAACTAACATTACTTTCTCTTGCCATTTCGGTCAGCGGAAAATCAAAGAAATAATTATCTATCATAAAATCGATTACTCTAAGCTGTGGAGTATCCCCAAATTGTTCTAAAAATAAGGATTTATTTTCTTTTTGTTTCATTTTGTTACAACCTCCTTTACTGGTTAGAGTATGTATATGTGTATGCATTTATATATGTTTCTATAGCGTAATTTACTTTTCACTAATAGCAATATTTAAAAAGTAAAGAGGATTCAAGGGCGCATGTTGTTAGACCTAGAAAAAGCTAAGGTGATGTTTAAACTCGCAAGAAAAGGGAATTGGGGCGAAAGTTATGATAGAGAAGAACACTTCAAAAGATTCCAAAATTTAAGAGAGATAATAAAGGATTTATCGAAGATAGGATGGATTATAATTCATAAGAAACCAAAGTTTGAAGCATATTCACTAAACCCAAAACGTAAACCTGAAATAATAGAATTCGTAGAAAAATATGCTCCCGATATGAAAGGGATGATAAAATAAACAACTAAAACACCCCTTAATGAAATTATTTGATGATTAGCCCTCTTCTTTTCTTTACTTTAACCACGCTTGGACGAAGTTTCTTTTTCACCACAATTCTCAATTTGTCTTTGTATGCAGGAGTTAATGCCGGCAAGAGATGAGAAAGAAATTGTTCCGCAGTAACTCTTCTTATAATCCCTTTCCCGCTTTTCTGCTTCCAACCTTTTTTATCTTTGTACCAGATTTGTTTTGAACCGCCCTTAGTTATGAAAGTAATAACACATTCATCGTTTTTCATCTGATAACAAGAAGTTTGGGATATTTAAATCTAAAACACCAAGTAGTGCAAGCTTAACTTTACATTAACTTTTTTAATATCACTCTTCTTTAAAATAATATGACACGAATGTGGATGGTTAATCCAAGTAAACTTTGCAGAAATCATCTTTTAGGGGAACATAAAGAATTACATCAACTTATTGGAAGTCTTAACAAAGGTAAGAGTGTCCAAGGGCATATTGATAAGGGACAAATAGAAATTCATAATATTAAATCAAGGCATAATGCACTTGTTAAAGAGATGACTAAAAGAGGTTACAAACATCTTTCCCCTTTACCAAAATTCAAAGATTTTAAGGCAGGAAAAATTAATATTTCTCTCAACGAAAAAGAGCTTGCAAGAAGATGTAAAGATTGTATGTTTGGAAAATAAGAATTGCTTATTGATAATCTAGTAACAAACGTGTGAAGGGGACTTTTACATTAACAACTTATTTAAAATAAGAAGGGATTAATCCATCAT
This sequence comes from Candidatus Woesearchaeota archaeon, assembly GCA_964363245.1. Lineage (GTDB taxonomy): Archaea > Nanobdellota > Nanobdellia > Pacearchaeales > GW2011-AR1 > JAGVNG01. The sequence continues at coordinate 1,603 of CAYIHJ010000006.1, forward strand.
GCCAACTATAACTATTTCTATTGATGAAGAAGTAAAGAAAGTCCTTATAAAAAGAGCTAAGAAAAATATGTTGAGTCTGCGGGAACAAGCAGAAGAAATAATAAGACAAAGTGCTGTGAGAACAAAGTCTGGCACAGGAAATTCTCAGATAAAAATTGATGATAGGTTAGTTGAAGTTTTTTCAAGACAGAAAAAAGGTAGAAAAAGAAAGAATTAAACTAATTGTGGTTCAACGCGATAAACAACTCCTGTTTCTCTTGCAATCTCTCTTGAAAATCCGGTTTTACAATAATAACAATCCATAACATCCATGTCTCCTTCTTCTTCTTTATTAACGCAATGATAACCTCTTTCTGCACAAAATTTTCTTTTTTCCTTTCTTTCGTTTATTGCTTCTTCAATAATTCTTATTTCCTCACAAGTTCTTTCACCATTCTTTGAGATTATTTCATTATCAAATTCTAGTCCAACAAGAGATTCAAGTTCTCCAATATTTCCAGTTAGAAATTCAGTCCCCATTATATCAAAGAAGATTTTCCTCTTTAAAAGAATTATGATGATTCTATAAATGAAGAAAAACCATAAAATAAATTAGAGTATACTTGCTTTGATTATTTTAACTTCTTCCAAAGGCTTGTCGTTGGAGTCCACATCAACCTTTCCGATGGCTTCTACAATATCCATTCCATCAATCACAATACCAAAGACGGGATGTTTCCCATCAAGCCATTCGTTATACTTGAGGTTTATGAAAAATTGGCTTCCACCAGTATCTGGTCCTGCATTTGCCATTGCAATTGTGAATTTTTTATTCATGTTATTATCCCTATTACTTGAAAATTCATCTTCTATAGAGTATCCCGGTCCCCCTCTTCCTGTTCCTGTTGGATCTCCACCCTGAATCATAAAATCATCAATTACCCTATGAAATATTACTCCATCGTAAAACCCAGATTTAACCAATTTTTCAAAGTTTCCAGTGGTTACGGGCATATCTTTGTACAATTCAATTACTATGTCCCCTTTAGTTGTTTCCAACATTACTTTTGTTGCTTTGTTTGGCATTATAAAAACTCCAGTTAATACTATTAAAATCAAAACCACACTTAAAAATATTATCGTCCTTCGGTTTTTCATATTAATATTAACCAATTTTGAATTCTCCTTCAAATACAATTTTAGATAAGGGTTTTCTATCAGATAATGTTTCTATGTGCCTGTATTGCTCTGGAAGGTCACCGAGTTTTCCTGGTTTTCCAATTGCAATCATTACTTCTACCTGATAATCATCGCTTAGATTAAGAAGTTTTTTTGCTAAATCATAATCAAAACCTTCTATTGCATGAACAACAAGTTTTCTCCTCGAACCCTCGAGAGCTAGATTTTCACATGCAGCGCCAGTATCAAAAGAATGAGTTTTCGCAACATTCCCATTCCCATCAAAAATCTTTTTTGAAATTACAATAACAAGAAGGGCTGCATTTTTGCACCACTCTCTATTCCATTCTCCAAGCAAATTAAAAAAGCCGTCCCAATATTTTGTGTCACGCTTCGCGTACACAAATCTCCAGTGTTGATTATTAAATGAAGAAGGGGCCCACCTAGCAGATTCAAACAATGGCATGAATTCTTCTTTCTCAAGAGCTTCTCCGCTCATTGCTCTTGGAGAATGTCTATTCAATATCAAAGGACTTATTTTATAATTTGATTTTCTTTTCATTGTGAAAATTTCCTAATTTTTACTTTGAAAAATTTCCTGTTTTTCATTGTCTTATTTTTCCCTCTTGCCAATCTTTAAGAATATGTTTGGCAGATCTTACTTCATCAACTTCATTCCCTTTCTTAAGATAATGCCATCTTCTTCCAAGCTGCTCAAGCAGAACTTCTGTATCCCCTTCGGCCTTAATTCCGTAATGCTTCTCTAGGAGTCCTGGATATTCTCCCATTAACCTGAATACAATCATGTCGGGATTTTTTGTTCTGTCCCATGTTACTGCACCTATTTGCGCTTTCTTAGTCAAAACATCTCGATTTATTGAAGTTTTTTCGTTCTCAGGAATTATTCCAGGAGTATCTATTAAATATAATCCGGTGGAAATCTTAAGTTTTTGAATACCTTTAGTATATCCTGCCTCTGGAGAAGTCCTCGCAACCTTCTTCCCAACAACCAAATTTATCAAAGAGCTTTTTCCAGAATTAGGATAACCAACCACTCCTATGTTTACATCATCTTTATCTAGTCTTTTCGCCAGTATCTTCATCAGTCTTTTAAGAATTGAAGCACTTTTTCTGTCTTTGTTTGAAAAGAAAACATTGGGCTTGAGGTTTTCAAGTTCTATATTAGCTTTCACTTTATCAACATCAACCAAATCTGCCTTATTCAAAACGAAGACGAGAGTCTTTCCCAAACTTTTAACCTTCTTTTCTATTTCTGGATTTCTTGTTTTTTCAATAAACCTTGCATCAAGCACCTCAAGTATTATATCTGCTTCATAGATTATCTTATTAACCAAAGCAGGAACAGAATAGGTGTGTTTGTTCGTTCTCTCGCTTTTTCCTCTTCCTAATTTTGCCTTTCCTATTGGATTTGCCATTAAAAATTAAATCCCGTAGTGTATATAATGTTTTTTGTTGAGCTAATTTTAATAATAAAATTTATCCCTTATTTTTTTAGTAACAAAAAATATCAAAAGTAAGATTATTAATGCTATTAAAAAATAAACAATCATATTTAGGTTGTATAAATTATCACTAACTTCAAAAGTTTTACTACCTTCGTAAACATCTCCTTTATAGGTTACAGCCACAAAAGCAGCATAGACTCCCGGTTTAGTGGTAGAAGGAACCAACAAACTAGTAACTGCTGATTCTTTAACAGCAATAGCTCCACTTTCTTTTTTTGAACTTATTATATTACCATCCAAATCTCTTATTGAATATTCTAAATCTACAATTGATGTTTGGTCTATCTCTCCCCCCGGAACTCGTATAGCCATTTCAAGCAATAAACTAGACCCTGGCTTTATTTTTTGTTGATCTGGTGGAATATCTAAACTAACCAATAATTTTTGATCATTAACAGCCAATCCTGTCAGATGAAATGAATTAAAAAGAAATAACCCTATAGAGAATACTACAACTACAGAAATAATTATTCTATTATTGTCCATTTCCTTAATAATTCCCGTCACTATATAAAATTATTTATCTTATCCTAAATACAGCAGTCACACTAGCACTTATTTCTTGCTCAGTTGGATTGATAGATGTTGCAATCTCTGCTCCAGATGAACCTTTAACTGCGTCTTCTGAAGCTGCAAGCCATGGAACATAACCAAACTCTGAGCTAGAAACCGAGATCAAAGAGCCAAGACTACTTCCAGAACCCTCTGCTAATGCTCCAGCCTTTGCTCTTGCGTCTTCTGTTGCAAGTTTTATTGCCTCTATTTTGTATTTCTTTTGATTCTCTTCATTAATCTCATAATTAATATAAGATACTCCTGCTCCTGCTCCAACTCCAGCATCTATTGTGTTCCCAATTTTATCTCTTTTGTCAACAGAAACCTCTACCTTTACAGAGTGGCTAGCACTATATCCAATAATCCTTTGTCCACCATTATAATAATCATAATTAGGATAAACATTGAAGCCAGAGGTTTTTATCTCACTCTCTTCTATTCCTACTGCTAAAAGAGCTGATTCCATTTTGTCAAATATCTTTGTATTTTTGTCACTAGCTTCTTTTGCAGTTGTCCCTTTTGTATCAACATTAAAGTAAACAGAAACAAAGTCAGGAACAACTTCTAATGTAGATGTTCCAGTTGCCGCGACTGTTGAAGAATAAAAAGAATATTTGAAAAATGATAATAAAATTATAAGAACTAACAAAATCCCTCCAACAATTATCAATGTTTTCTGAACCGATTTATCTATTTTCATTTTCCCTGTTGTGCATTATTTCTTATTGTTTTTATTAACCACCCGATACCAATCAATGCTAAAATTGCTACCACAAGCCCACCCAAAACCCAAAAAGTTCGTTTATTCCAGTTATTGCTCCAGAATAGGAAGATGTATCATTTGCCATACCAATAAAGATTATAACCTTTTTTATATCTTTTTATAATTCATTACAGCCAAAGAGATAGCTGCAAAAAGAAGTCCAACATCTCTAAAAGTTACCAAGAAAGAACCAATGCTACTAAAAATTATTCCAGTAAGCATTAAGCAAGATGCAGTCGCAGAATAAAATACTTTTTTTCCAGTAAGTAGCCATATCCCAAGTCCAAAATTAACAATATCATGCACAAAAAGAAAATATCCTCTTGTAATAGTATTTTCTACAAAGGATGGTACAAATCCAATCCATGCTTGAGGATTAAAGAAAGCAGAAATGGCTGCATAAAGAAATACAAAAGCTAATCCTAACCTAAGAAAAAAAGAAGAGTCGTATTTCATATTAATTTATGCTACTTTACAATAATAATTCCCTTAAGATTAGCATTCAAATGATCATGGTATTCCCATGTTCCTGCTTCATTGAAAGTAAATATGTAACTTTCTCCTTGCTCCAGCCCATGGCATGAGTCAAACAATTTTGTTTTATCAGAAGTTCCGTCAAAACATTTCTTTATATCTGAGCCAGGATAAAGGGTATGTGTAGGATGTATATCAGTTGCAGGCCAATGTTTTTCCATATCTTTATTCAAAAAAGTAACCATCTCTCCAGCAGAAATTGTGACAATAGCAGGAAAAAATCCTTTAGAAGTCATTTCAATTGTATTTTGATTCTCCGTTACGGAGCTTCCTGTTCCTAGTATCTTAATGCTATTACCAGATTCTGTAACATTTCCAACACTTACGAAAAAATAAACCCCTGAGATAATTAAGACAGAGACCACAATTGCCAAAATAACTTTACTATCAACCATATGTAGACTAAAAGTCTCCAGTTTTTAAAATTTTAGGTTTCAACTAAAAACATCTTAACTTTCCCTTATGTAATCTTCATTGAGTCAAACCAAGGCTTGTTGTAAAGATTTGCAGGTATTGGTAGTAGCTCTTCTCGACTTCCCTTGACGATATAATTAACAATTAATTTATTTTCTCTCTTATTTATGATCATATGATCTATTTGACATTTTGAAACATCAAAATTCTTTCTTATCTCTTTTTCATCAACCATACGATTAGTTACAATTGTAATCCTTTTTTGGTATGTGCCTATTCCCTTGACTTCTAATATTCTGTCAACTCCCATAATCATCCAAACAGAGACATAAAGCATCGCACCTATAAAGTAATCCCCAATTCCTATAGTCAATCCAAATATAGACAATATCCATATGCTTGCAGCTGTAGTGAACCCAAACACCCTATCATTACTTTTTATCAATGCCCCTGCACCTAAGAAACCTATACCTGTAACAATTGCAGATAAGAGTCCAAAAGGACTATCAGGGCTTATGAGCATGGCAGTAATCCCAAGGGAACATGCACCAACTGCAACGAAATTGAACGTTCCAAAACCAACAGGATTATGAGCCCTCTGTCTTTCAAGTCCAAAAATCAGAGATAGGAAGAAAGTAATCCCAAATCTCAACACAATTTCAGAAGTTTCAATCACCATATAATATTTATTAAATATTTCCTATTTTAAATATTTGTATATCACTATAAAATTGTTAAAAATCTTTTCTAGCTCTTTCTAAATCTTCATGAGTTCCAATATCAAACCATTTTCCTTCAAAAACATAAGCATAAACATCTTCATGATCTACTAAATGCATTATCAATTCACCAGCGTTTTCCTTAAATGTTTTTTTATCAAGATGATGAAGATCATAATTTGACAAGATATAACCTAAAGTTGCAACAAGACTTGTTCTTGGGTTATTTGGCTTCTCAAAGAAACTAATAATTTTATAATTATTATCCAATTCAACGATCCCATATTTCCCAGCAACCATTTTTTTATCATTAAGATCATAAACGGCTACAGATGTTTTATTGTGTTTTTTATAAAAATCAACGAAGTTGTCTATTTCAAAACTAAATAGACTATCTCCTGCAACGACAAGTAAATCCTCTTCAATTTTTTTTAATTTATCAAAATAATTAATAGTTCCAATAGAACCAGGCATCTCACTTTCTTTTTTATCCTTATCACTTATTAATTCAATCTTTTTTGAATACTTGAAATGTTCCATAAATTTCTTAAATTGATCTTCAAAGTGGTGATTATAAGTTATGTAAATCTCTGTAATACTCTTTGATTCTTCCAATTTTTCAAGGACATATGCAAGTAACGGTTTACCCTTTATATCAACCAAAGCTTTTGGAGTAATTTTAGTTATAGGGTGAAGTCTCGTTCCACTTCCGCTTCCTAATATTAATGTTTTCATAATTTTCTCACGTGACTTAAGCCTTATAAAGCTAACCCTTGTTTTTTAAAATTTTTAGCCCTTCCCAAGCAACAAATGCTCCAAGAGCAAACATAAGCATAGAAATTCCTGCAAGAACAAAGTTTCCCTCACTCCAATATCCCCCAAGCCTAAATGTTAAATAAAGAAGTGCCGATAAAGTTGTTACCAAGATGAAGAAAGCAGGGATCACAATAAACTTAACATTCGTTTTTTTCTCGATAAAAAATGCAGAGACTGCAATCATTGTAATTGATGCAATTAGTTGATTTGAACTTCCAAATAATCTCCATAACCCTTCATAAGTATTTGTAACTGCAAGAAGCCATGCAGGAATCAAAATTAAAAATGTTACCAAAATTTTTTTCTTTTTTAATTTTGTTATAAGACTTTCTGAAATTATAAATCTCCCAAGTCTCGCTGAAGAATCAACCGTTGTTAAAATAAATTGATTAACCATTGCTGCACCAAGAATGCTAGCAATTCCAAAGGTTAAGAAAGGAATTCCAATCTTACTAAGAATATTTCCATAACCCGAGGAAAATAAAGAAATCCATCCTTTTTCAAGTTCTGTTTGGAAAGTTAGAGCTCCAGTTCCCCACCCAAGTCCTGCAATTACAACAATAGTCACGAAAATTGCAAGCATAGCTTCTAGTAACATCCCACCATATCCAACTGCTCTTCCATGAGATTCTTTTGCAAGTTGTTTGCTTGTTGTTCCAGAAGCCACAAGTCCATGAAATCCTGAAATAGCACCACATGCAACCGTTACGAATAATATTGGCCAAAAAGGCAAACCTGATCCTGAAATATAAGCAGGAGCATTAACTTCTGGATGTACAATTAAAATACCTATTATTCCGAGAAGCAAAAGTAAGAAAAGATGAATTGAACTCAAAAAATCTCTAGGCCTTAATAAAATCCATACCGGAACAATAGAAGCAATTCCGGCATAAATCATAATCAAAGTAATAAGTAAATTTCTTAAGAGCACAGGACTAAGAAATGATAAATCGAACGGAAAAGATATTCCTACCCATACTGAAAAAGAAATGATTATTAGAGAAATTATTGTTAGAATTTTGTAATCCCATTTAAGTTTTTCAGTAAAATATCCAAAAAATACTGCCACAACATTTATTGTAACCAATAGAATAATTAATTCAGTCTTGTTTGCAATGCTTTCAGCTGTTGACACACTAAAAACAGTTATTATAAGAATAAGAGTTACAAGAATCATTACTCCAAATAAGGTTCCAGCCCTCGTGCTTAAGGTTTTCTTTGCAATGTTTGAAACTCCTTGCGCTTTATTTCTTACAGAAGCAATCAGACTGGTATAATCATGCATGGCTCCTATCAAAACAGAACCAAGAGAAATCCAAAGAATCACTGGAAGCCATCCAAAATAACCTATTGCAAGTATAGGACCTATGATTGGGCCAGCACCAGCAATCGCTTCGAAATGATGTCCAATCAATAATGGTTTTTTTGCAGGTGAAAAATCAACACTATCTTTACTTTTTGCAGATGGGGTTTTGTTTTTGTCTGAAACCTTCAGTCTTCTTTCTATAAACCTACCATAAAATCTATAACCCAAAAATAGCCATAACCCTGCAACAAATAAAATTATTACGGAATTCATCTTTTTCTCCTAAAATAACTAAGAATAAAGTAAATATAAAAACTTGTTCTTTTTAATTGAATTGTGAAAAGTTCATTTAACGAAAGATGTTATCAAATTTTACTAAAGGTTCCAAAAGGAAAGATTACAACATACAAAGAAATTGCTCATATACTTCATTCTAAAGCATATAGGGCTGTTGGAAACGCAATGAATAAAAATCCTTATGCCCCACAAGTTCCTTGCCATCGCGTTATTAATAGTGATGGGACAATAGGAGGATTTGCTAATGGTCAAAGCAAAAAAGCAAAAATGCTAAGACAAGAGGGGATAGAAATTGTCAATGAAAAAATAAACCTTAAAAAGTTCTTTTACAAATTAAGATAATGAATAGTAAAATAAAAGCAATTATTTTTGACATTGGTGGTGTTCTCCGTCTCCCAAAAAATCAAGATAACCAATCTATTCATATATTCAATTCTTCGAAAGAAGTAATTCGTTTAAGCAAACTTGTTGATATAAAAAATAAAAAAAAGTTACAAAAAATTCTTCGCATATATGATAAATCATCCAAGGGAAAAATTTCAAAAAAAGAAACACTTCAGTTATTTTCTGAAGAATTAAATAAAAGTGAATCAATAATAGAAAAAATTTTTTATAATTTATACAAAAAAGAAGGAATTCAAAACAAAATCCTCATACAATTCGCAAAAAACTCGAAGAAAAATGGATATAAGTTAGGAATAATAACAGACCAATGGCACCTTTCCAAAAAAGCTAGTGTATATGATTATAACTATTCTTTTTTTAACACCGTAATTGTATCTTGTGATGATAAAGCTAAAAAACCAAGCGATAAACCTTACCTCCTTGCCATTAAAAAATTAAAAGTTAAAGCTAATGAATCCCTTTTTATAGATGACAGAATGAGAAACCTCCGGCCAGCAAGAAAACTTGGTATGAAAGTAATTCTTTTCAAGAACAATAAACAATTTTTTGAAGACATAAAAAAATTTAATTTATAATATGGCAGAAATTGATGAATTGAAAAAGGAAATAGAAAAACTGAAACAAAAACTACAAGAAAAGGCAGAAAATCAGAAAAAAGGAATGATTGAAAAAGCTTCTAAAGGAGTTGTTATGTCAAGAGCTCCTTTTGGTTATGTTGTTGTGGATAAAAAACTCATTCCAGCCCAGAATTCTAGATCGGTTGAGGAAATTTTCGATCAGTTTTTAACAAGTGATATAAGTCTTACTAAATTAGCTAAAAAGTATAATCTTTCTGTTAATGGATTAAAAAAGATACTTAACAATTTTACATATATAGGAAAAGTCAAATTCAATAATCAGATTCATAATGGAAACCATGTACCAATAATTTCTACAACTTTATTCAATCATGTTCAGAATAAACTAGAGAAGCTTGGAATAAAGTAGTTATAAAAAAGAATAAATATTTTTAAGTAAACATTAGTTTTTACCAGAGGATGTCAAAAAAAGAGGTTGAGCGTCTTATAGTTGGTGCAGATGATTCAAATCATGCTGGCACCTCAAAAGGAGAAATAATTGTATCGACATTTTCTTTTTTACCTGAAGATTCAATAGTAAAAAAGTTTCGAAATACAAGAGACTTTGAAGACACTCGCCATTGGTTAAGTTTCCCAAATATGGATTATAGATATGCCCTCTTAACTGCAAGGAGATACAGACACAATAGTCAAAATCTTGTAGAGATAGTTCCTTTTCTTATTAAAGAATATATTGCAGAACAGAATTTTGCCGTTAAAAATTTGAGCATATTTCTTGATGGGAGACTTGCTTCAGGAAATAGAGGATATCTAAAAGAAATTTTTATTGGGTTTGCAGGAATAGAAAGGGTTGTTGATAATTTCATAAAGAAGAAACATAATTTGGGAGGAAGGATAGAAAAACATCCAGAATGTCCGCCTGTCGTATATTATGCAGATGTTCTTGCAAACTATCTATATTCAACTGCATTGGAGAATCCAAATCTTGTTTTTAGAGACTGAAGAATCAACGATATGAACTCTGTCTATGTCTTCTTGCCTTATATTGACCACACTTGGGCGATATTTATGGCAAGTCTAACGATATGAACTCTGTCTATGTCTTCTTGCCTTGCTATCTCCAGGCTTGTAAGCTTCTTTTCTTCTTACGTCTGCAACAAGAAGATTTCTGTCATAATTCAAGAAAGCCTTTGAAAGTTCTTTTGAGTTTGAAAACTTAACCATCGCTTTTGCAAGTGCAAGTCTTGCAGCCTCTATCTGACTTTTTTCTCCCCCACCACTAACAGAAATATTTGCATCAATATTTATTTTTCCGAGAACTTTTTCATATATTTTTATTGGTTCTTCTATTCTTAATCTCTCAAACATTCCCAAAAGATGATAATCTCTTTTCTTTATATTTATCTTTCCGTTTCCCTCTTTTAAGGTTGCTTTTGCAACAGCTGCTTTTCTCTTTCCTGATGTAACTATTAAATCCATTTTACTTCAATTCTCCTAAGGAAACGAGTAAACTTGTGAAACTCTTTCCTGATGTAATTATTAATTCCATTTTACTTCGCAAACTCTCCAACTTTTCTAAATTTAATTTTCTTTGCCTTTCCAGACAAGATTTTCTTTACACTTTCAAATTCTTTTGGAACCCCAACATAACATTTTATTCTTTTGAAAGCTTCTCTTCCTCTCCCTTCTCTGAAATTAGGAAGCATACCCCTTATTACTCTTTTTACTATTCTTTCGCTTGTCTTAATGTGTTTTGGTCCCCTCATTCCGTGTCCCATCTTGCTCCTATCTTCTTCAAATCCTTTCAGAATATTTTCCCTATTTCCTGTTATTATAACCTGCTCGCAGTTAAGAATTACAATTTCCTCTCCCTTAAGAGCTTCCTTAGCAACATAACTCGCAAGTCTTCCCATAACTGCATTTTTTCCATCTATTACTTTTATCATATTGTTTTTCCAGTTAAAATCTTTATACCCTTTGCACTTGGATTTTTCTTTATTTCATTGAATAAAGTTTCAACATCACCTTTCGCAGCAAGAATTTTTTCCTTAGCATTTTCAGAAAAAGCTAATGCAACAAGTTTTATTTTCTTGTCAATATCTCCTTGAGACAATACTTTTCCTGGAATAACTATTGTTTCTCCTGCTTTGCTTATTTTGTTTATTTCTCCAAGATTTAGGTTTATTCTGCCTCTTCTTGGTCCTGATAAAATAGAAGCTACCTCATTCCATGCATTATTTTTTTTAGAAGCAATTATAGTATTGACTAATTCATTGCTTGTTTTCTTTTTCAGCTGCTTACTTATTTTTGTTTTTGATTTTTCCATTTTGTATCAACTAGCAGAAATATTATTCCTGCTTTAAGCGCGTCAGCGATTTTGACGGAATTATTCATTCCAGTCTCGCATTAACTCGCAGGTAAAAGGTTAAATTTTTATCCGTTTATAAATTTTCCGTAGGAAAATTTATTTATAGTTTCTTCTCAACCATTGCAAGATCTTTTTTAAGAGCCTCTACCGATTTCTTGAATATCTCGTTGGTCTCCATTTGTCCGAAAGATTCGACGGTTATTATAATTTCATCGCTTGGAACTATTTCTATTTGAGTCTTTCCCTCTTTTATGTATTTTTCAACAACAGTCTCGCACGCATCATTTCCATATATATCTTGGATTATTATCTTCCCACCTTCTGTTTTTACCATACTTTTTTTAACGCTTTCTAGTATCTCTTGTGGGCAATCCTTCTCTATTTTCACACTTGCGAAATTTCTATAAAACATCAAACCAGGAGAAAACTTGGCATGTTCTACGCCAATTCCAGCTCTTATTGTAGCAGTCAATTCAAATTCTTGTCCTTTATTTATGATTGTTATAGGTATTTTGTCATAAGCAACTTTCACTGCACCTTTTAGTTCACCCGAATATATTATCCCTTCCTTGTCTGTTGAAAGCTTGAGACTTCCAGTTGTTTTTTCATTCACAGCTTTGTCAGTTTTCAATGGAATTAATCCTATTCTATGTGCAATTGTTTCATCATAAAGAGGGGAATCATTTTTTGATATTTCAACCTCATCAACTGCAAGCACAGGCACATGTCCAAGATATCTTCTTATTGCATTTGCTATACTTTCTTCCATTTCAGCTTTAAAGACAAGCTTGTTATTTTTTCTCTCAATTGTTTCCATTTTCTTTATTCTGTTTAATCTTTCTCGAAAAGATTATTTTTAAAGTTATCCTAAGGTCTCCTTCCTCTTCTCCCACCCTTCTTCTTAGGTCCTCCACGTGGGAACCTTGTAGTATCTAATATATTCAGTATTTTGTATCCTTCTCTAGACAAACTTTTTATTATAGGATGGGCTCCAGGTCCAGGAGCAGGATTTCTTGTTTTGGCCCTTATTCTTACATAAAGATTTTTTATTCCAAGGTCCTTAATTATTTCAGAAATTCTTTTTGCAATGAACATAGCTATTGTTGGATTAGCTTTTAATCTTCCATGTTTTGTAACCATCCCCCCAGTTACTTTTGCGAGTGTTTTTCCAGACATATCCGTCACGTGAACTAATGTGTTGTTAAAAGAAGTATAAATATTTACAACAGCTTCTGCTTCTTTCTTCTTATCTTTTTTATTTCCTTCACCTTCAGCATTTTCCACAGCAAACTCTTCAACAAGCTTAATCTTTTCTACTTCCCTATCTCCTTCTGGTTTTTCTATTTCTTTTGTTTTTTTCATTCTTCAACTTCCTTTTTTTGTTTAGGTTTTGCCTTTTTAACCCTTAAAGTTATATGGTCTTCCACTTCAACAGGAACTATATAAGATGGACTATCGACGGCTTTTCCTCCAACAAGGACTTTTCTGTGCGTGATTAATTGTCTTGCACCTTTTGGACTCGTAGCAAGTCTTTTAATTACCAAAACAGTTTGAAGTCTTCTTGCAAGATAATCTTTTTTATCAAGAGAGAGTACATCCCCTATTGAATTTACTTTAAAGCCTGTCTTCTTTAGTCTTTCAAATAATTTCTTCTGTTCACTTGGATCAGATGATATGAGCTTCTTAGCTTTTTCTCTCATTTCCTTTACTCTTGCTTCCGCTCTCCATATTTCCTTTTTGTTCTTCAGCCCAAACTCTTCCATTATTTTTGCTTCTTCCTCTAGTCTCGCCTTGTCAAAAGGTCTCTTGGGTCTTGAATATATTTTGTGTTTTCTTTTCATTTTTACTTTTTATTATTCTTTTTATTTTCTACAGGTTTAGCTACTGCCCCTTCCTTCGGCACTTTTTTCTTGATTCCGGTTGCCTTTCCTTTATTCTTTCTGAAGTGAGCTCTTGTTCTTTGTCCCCTCACCGGAAGTCCCATAGCATGTCTGTATCCTCTGTAACTTCTTATTTTCTTCAATCTTTTTATATCAAATTCATGTTGGAGTTCAAGAGTTGTTCCAATAACATGTTTATTGTCTCCAGTTTCAAAATCCCTTCTCCTATTCATCAGGTGTTCTGGTAACTTTGGATTTTTCATGAAATCTGCCATTTTAGTTATCTCTTCATTAGTAAGTGAACCGATTTTTCTTTTTTTATCTAATTTTAATGCCTTGCAGATAGCATTTGCTATACTCCATGAAATTCCCTTTACCTTCGTCAGTCCGTGATAAATAGTATTTTTTCCTTCTATGTCTTTTGATAATACTCTTATGAGCTTTCCCTCATACTTTTGTTCCATTTTAGTTTCTGTTTTTGGTTGTGTTTTTTGTTCCATTTTCTTTAGTCTATTTATTGTGCAAATAAATTATACCTCTCTATATTTGTCAATTCCTGCATTATTCTTTTCTGAATTGCTTTTTCTGGATCGGGAAGATTAGGAATTCTCTTTTTCATATCTTCGAATGACTCAAATGCTTGCTCGTCCCTTCTTTCTAAAATTTCTTTCATGTGTTTTTTTCCCATGCCAGATAAAAGTTCTATCTGGTGCATTCTTTTGTTTATTGCTTCTGCTTTATTGAAGAAGTCAACGAATCTTTTTTCGTTTTCCCCGACAATCTTTGCCACAAATTCCTGCAATTGGTTTTTTGCGGCTTCTGTTAGTTTTTCTCTTTTCAATCTTCCAAGGATGTAATATATCTTGTCCCTTTTCCCTTCTCCAATGTAAACTTCTTCTCCTGTTTGAAGGATGACGCCTCTTCGCGGAACTAATTCCAGAAGAGTCAAATTAATTTTTCCAACAGCTTGTGCTATCGGCATCATCTTTCCTTCTAAGGGGTATCCGTTCTGTAAGTAGTCCAGTATGAGGGCGTATTCTTCCTTTTCCATTTTCCTTATATGTATTCTTTAACTGCGTTGAGTATTTTTTGTGTCTCATCTTCGTCTAAATTTAGATCGTTGAATATTTTGCTTAAGTCTTCGCTTTTCTCAGGAACAAAGTCTATTATTTTTGAAGTATACTCTGGCTTTATCTTCATCAACCCAAGACCCTCAATCTTTTTCCTCAATTCAACAGCATCTTCAGGACTTAGCTTTATGAATTTTTTTATAAAACCTTTCATTTCGGTATGTTTCTCTTCTTTTCCCAAATACTTCATAGATTCTGCCATACTTATTGAAATATTATCTTTTATCATTTTTTATTTTTATATTATTTTCTTTAAATGTATTGGTGCTATTAAATATTTTTTTTCTTTGTTCTGGTCCTTCACTTTAACCATATATATCCTTCCCCTTTTCCCATCTACTACTCCTGTTCTTCCAAGCATTCTTTCGGGAAAAGTTGAAGCGACGGAAGGCTCCCTTATAATAGATACCCTATCCCCCTCTTTCAAATCTTGAAAATACCTGCTAAGGCTAAGTTTTCCACGTGTTCTAATCTTCTTTCTTCTTGGCATAAATAAATCAGAAATAGTTGATTTAAAAAACTATCCTTTAAAATCTATATTAATTTCCTATAGCTCTTTATGTCATCTCTGCCAACAAATAACCCTTTTGGATTGATATTTCCTTTCTCTTGCGCATCTTCCATATTTTTCTTAATCGCTCTAAACATCTTCTCTCCCCATACACCTATTCCACATCTTTCACAAAAATCTATTACACTAGAATCATCAACTTCTTTGGAACAATATATACATTTCTTTGGCATATTTCACCTTTTTTTGATTGGTTAGAATTACAATTGTAATATGTTTTTAAATATTTGTGTTGAATTACAATAAATAACTCTACTCGTAACGTAACGCATCTACTGGTTTCAATTTTGAAGCTTGCATTGCAGGAAATACCCCCGAAATGGCTCCTATTAAAAAAGAAAATGTAAGTGCTCCAATAATTAATACAGGATCTATTGAAGCCTGCAGTAAATCTGTTCCAAGTTGAGTTGCAGCAATATATTCTGCTGTCTTGCTTAATCCAAGACCAATCCCTATTCCTATTATTCCTCCCATTAATCCAAGAAGTCCCGATTCAATTAAGAATAAAATTAAAATGTCCGAATTTTTTGCTCCTACTGCTTTCATTGTTCCTATTTCTTTTGTTCTTTCAAGAACAGAAGTATACATAGTATTTGCTATTCCTATTCCCCCAACAAAAAGAGAAATGGCTGCTATTCCAACAAGAACAGCTTGAACAATCCCAAATATATCTTTAAAAGAATTTAAAATCTGTTCTGAGGTAGATACACTAAATGTTTCCTGTCCTTCTTTTTCTCCTCTGTAACTTGTTAGTTTTCTTTTTATTGTATCTGCAAGATTTGTAACATTTGAGTCTATAGAAGCTTTGACTAAAATTTGGCTTTCTTCGTCTTGCACGTTAAGAATTTCTTTTAGTGTATCTTTTGGCATATATATATTAGAATCGTCAAATGGATTTCCAACACTTCCTAAAATCCCGGCATTACATTCTCCAGTGCAGTCAATGTTGGTATCAAATTAAAAGTCTGAAAAACAAATCCTATTTTCCTCCCTCTTATCTGTGCAAGCTCTGATTCTTCCAATTGTTCTATATCTTTGCCATCAAGAAATATTTCGCCCTTTGAAGCAAGATCTAGCGCACCAACCATATTCATCATGGTGCTCTTTCCAGAACCACTAGGCCCTACAATTGCAACAAAATCCCCCTTATTTATAGAAGCATCAACTCCGTCAAGTGCTCGTATTATACTATCCCCCATAAAATAATTTTTGTGAACATTATGAAGTCTTATTATTTCTTCAGCCATATTTCTTACTGACGCAGTCCTTATTTAAATTTAATGAAACTTGGCTCTGTAAATATAAAGAGATAGAGTCAAAGCATATAATAACCTTTAAAAAGTACCATTTGGAATTATTATTATGA
>CAYIHJ010000007.1:0-12439 GCA_964363245.1 Candidatus Woesearchaeota archaeon
TGAAAGTAATAATGATTCCGATAGTGATGATGACAATTCTGATGATGAAAACGAGACAGAAGATGATGACGATGAAGATAACGACTCCAACAGCGATAGAGATAAGAAAAGTGATAGAGATAAGAAAATGAATGGAAGTGATATCGATAGGAGAAAACTAACCTCAAGAGAAACAATAACAAGAGGAAATTGCACTATTAAAATAGAAAGAGAAATGAAGATTGACAAAGGAAAAAGAGTTGAAGTTATCAAGAAAAAGATAAAGTGCGCAGACGGAACAGAAGGTGAATTTAAGGTAAAGATAGAAAATAGAGCAACAGATGGAAAATTAAGAGAAAGAATAAAATATGAGTTCAAGGGTGAAGAGCTTGAAGTAGAAGCAGAAGAGGGAATAAATCTTTCTGAAGAAACAAACGGAACAGAATACAAACTCAAAGCAAGGCTAAGAAATGGTAATTTTATACATATAAAGATAATGCCAGACCAAGCTTCTGAAATAGCCATTGCAAGATTAAAAGCATTAAATTTCACAGTTCAGTTAAGGGAAAGACTTCACAATAATGTTCCTCAGGTTGTATACAATATAGATGCAAACAAGAGTGGAAGATTCCTTGGAGTATTCAAGATAATTATGAA
Organism: Candidatus Woesearchaeota archaeon; assembly: GCA_964363245.1. Lineage (GTDB taxonomy): Archaea > Nanobdellota > Nanobdellia > Pacearchaeales > GW2011-AR1 > JAGVNG01. Next base: position 637 of record CAYIHJ010000007.1, read on the forward strand.
ATTAGATGCGCAGATAGACCCAGAAACCGGCGAGATTCTTTCGGTAAATGCCCCTTGGTGGGCTTTCCTGGCTTCGCAGCAGGATGAGGCAATCGTAGAAAGTGGGAATGAGACAGGAGGAGATCGTGCAGGGTTAGATTTTCAGATAGAAATTAATGAAAATGGACAATCAAAAGTAATCACATTAGATTTTGGAAATTATAATTTTGATAACAAAACAGGTTTTCAAACAAGAGAAGTAGTCAAAGATAAGGGTTATATAGATTTATTCTTTATGAAGTTAGATGAGCAAAGACCAGAGATAAATTACAGCGATGTTATCACTTCTGATGAAGATGAATTCACTATAGATTATTATAAAGTATTCAGAATAAATATCAATCAAACTGCATCTCTTAATGATACAGATATAAAAATAAAGTTGGTTAATGTTATTGGCAGCGGGTGTCCTGAAGGAGCAGTTTGTTAAAAAACAGCACAAACAGTTCCGGTTAAGGTTTAATACTCTCTTTTAAGACTGTCTTATTTTTATTATTAAAAATTATTCTTCCCCATTCCCCTCAGCTTCCTGTATCTTTACCAAATCAGAAAGAGGCTTCCTCAAAATCTTCTTTTCTCAATCTTATTCTCCTGTCACAAACGCTTAAAATATGGTCTGACATGGAAAATTTAGAATTTTTATCTTTAAAATAATAAAGGGTAATTTTTACTTTATCTTTCTCTCTTATATCTTTTATTGCCGGAACAAAATCAGTATCACATGCAACCAATATAAAATTCTTTATTTTACTTGCCTTTCTTACCAAGTCTATGCTCAAAAGAACATCAACTCCTTTTTGGGTATATTCGTTATTTATCATTTGACATCTTCCCTCCCTTACTTTGATGCCGCTTAAATCAAGTTTGGAAATAAACTTATCATACCCTGCTTTTCTTTTTTCTTGGTCAGGAGTTGGAGGAGTTTCCTGAAAAGGCGGGCAATTATAATAAAAGATTTCTTTGCAGACGAAATTTTCTCTTTTAGTTATATTCTCAGCAAATTTTTTAATATCAAACTTGAGGGGTTTGCCTTTTCCCAAAAACTTGGAAACCAAAGAAAGATAGGCACCATCAATAAAAATAATAGACTCTTCCATTTTAAAAATAACTAGTGACCCGGAGATCACTAGCGATCATGTTAATATCCTCAATATGTGGAATTATTTAAAGATATCGGTTTTGTTTTATTATACTTCTGCCCCGCCATCTCCATTCCCATCAGCTTCCTGTATCTTTATCAAATCAGTAACACTATCTCCCTCATGGAGTTTTACAATTCGTACTCCTTGCGTTGCCCTTCCCATAACCCTTATGTTCTTTAGTGAAGTTCTTATAATCATTCCTTTTGATGTTGTGATTATAATCCCATCATTATCATTCACCGAAACAGTATTAACAACATCTCCCGTCTTCGGTGAAACCTTGACGTTTATCACACCTTTTCCTGCTCTTGCTGTTTTCCTGTAATCTTCGACAGCTGTTCTTTTCCCATATCCATTTTTAGTCATTGTCAAAATAGTAGCAGTGCTTAATACTTCAAGGCTAACAATTTCATCTCCTTTGTCAAGCTTTATTCCAGTAACTCCATAAGAGGCACGTCCCATTTCTCTTATATCGTCACCACTGAATCTTATTGCCTGTCCTTTCTTTGTAGCCAAAAGGACCTCCTGTCCCTTTTTCAAAATTTGAACATCTATAACACTATCTGAATTATCAGCAGGAAGATTGATTACTCTAACTCCTGATGCTCTTGGTTTTGAGAAATGAGAAAGAGCTATCTTCTTAACCTGTCCGTTTTTTGTTGCAATAAACAAAAAGTCCTCAAATTTTTCCACAGCTATAACATTTGTTATCTTGTCGTCCAGAAGGTTAAGAAGATTAATCAAAGCTTTTCCTTTTCCATATCTTTCTGATTCTGGAATATCATAAGCTTTCAACCATAAAATTTTTCCAGTGTCTGTAAAGAACATAAGATAATCGTGAGTAGAACATGGTATCAATTGTTTGGTAAAGTCTCCAGTTGCAAGATTGCTTCCAATAACGCCTTTTCCTCCCCTCTTCTGTTCCTTGTAGGTTCTTAGATCCATTCTCTTACAATATCCCTTATCAGTTATTGTAACAACTACTTCTTTTTGTTGTACTAAATCCTTCTCTGAAATTTCACTTATTCTCTTCAACACTTGTGTTCTTCTTCCGTCCCCATAATTATTTTTAATCTCATTAACTTCCTTAAGAATTATCTTCAGAACTTCTTTTATATCTCCAAGTATCTTTTCATATTCTGTAATTGATTCCTTTAGTTCTTGATGTTCTTTCTGTAACTTCTCTCTTTCTAAAGATGTCAATTGCTGTAATTTAGTTTCAAGAACAGCTTGGGCCTGTCTCTTAGTCAAATCAAACTTCTTCATCAATCCTTCAGAAGCTTCAGAAGCATTTTTCGATTTCTTAATGAATGTTATAACTTCATCAATATTTTTCAAAGCTATCAAAAGTCCTTCAACTATTTCCTGTCTTTCTTTTGCCTTCTTTAATTCAAACTTTGTTCTGTTCGCTACAATTAATTTTCTATATTTTATATATTCCTCAAGAATTTGTTTTAAGGTAAGAACTTTAGGCTGTCCTCCAACTAATGCGAGAAAGTTTGCATTGAAAGAATCTTGAAGTCTTGTATATTTATGAAGGGCATTTACAACAAATTTTGCATTAACTCCTTTCTTTAATTCAAGAACAATTCTTATTTTTCCTTTTGATGATTCATCTCTAAGGTCAGAAATATCTTTTAGTTTTTTGTCTTGTATAAGTTGAGCTATTTGTTCCACCAAAGATGATTTGTTAAGCATATATGGAATCTCTGTTATCACCACAAGTTCTTTATTCTTTGAATCTTCTATTGTTGTCTTCCCCCTAACAATAAGTTTTCCTCTTCCAGTCGTATAAAGTTCATGCATATCTCCTTGGATTATTCCTCCAGTAGGGAAATCTGGACCAGTCACAATTTCACACAATTGTTCTATAGTTATATCGGAATTTTTTATTAGTGCAATGATAGCATCACATACTTCTGTTAAATTATGTGGAGGAAGATTTGTAGCCATTCCAACTGCAATACCTGAAGCTCCATTTAACAATAAAGCAGGAAGTTTTCCGGGAAGAAGAAATGGTTCTTTCATAGAATTATCATAATTAGGTACAAACTTTACAGTCTCCTTGTCAATATCTTGCAATAACTCCATTGAAATTTCCTGTAATCTTGTTTCCGTGTAACGCATTGCAGCAGGAGGGTCTCCATCAACGCTTCCAAAATTACCTTGTCCATAAACAAGAGGATATCTTAAAGAAAAATCTTGAGCCATTCTTACCATTGCATCATAAACAGCTACATCTCCATGAGGATGGAATTTACCTATAACGTCTCCAACTATTCTCGCGCTCTTTTTTGTTTGCGTGCCTGGTTTAACTCCTATCAAATTCATTGCATATAATATTCTCCTCTGAACTGGCTTCAATCCGTCTTCAACTGAAGGCAACGCTCTTGCAACTATAACAGACATTGCATAATCTAAGTATGCCTTCTTCATTTCTCCAGATACTTCCGCTTCTATTATTCCCCTTTCCTTTTCTTTTTTTTCCTCAGGTTCTTTTTCGTTTTTTTCTGTCATTTTCTTTAGTTTAAGCTACAGGTTCACCCCTTTCATCCAAATATTTCATAAATTCTTCTTCTGAAACAGCTTGCATTGAAATATTTGACCCTGCCCACTTACAATTTTTACATTCCCATTCTCCACTTCCTCCACCTTCTTCTGCCCCCAACACTACACTAACATTATCACTTCCACATTTAGGACATTTCCTTATTTTGAAAGCTCCCTTTTCTTTTTTCTTTGTAGGCTTCTTTCCTCCCTTCAAAATCCAATCGGGTGTTGTTAATTTTCCCATAGAGTTTTACGAAGTAAAAAACATTCACGGAATTTTGTAAAAATTCCAGTGTTATTCTATTTTTTTGCCTCCCATCCATTTATGTCTGAGTTAAAATTATAAACTTGTCCCAAACATTCATAGCTTGAACATTTAAGAATGGATAAAGTAACCTTTTTTTCAAGAGAGTTTACACAAAGCTCTCTTGTTTTATTGTATTCAAATCCTTCTAAACATGAATGCGTATTTCTTTCCAAGCATCTGCATTGATCACTGGAATAGAAATCGTCAAGAGTAAGCGCTTCATTAGGAGATTCACTTTCTAGTTTATTGGAAACTAAAAATGCAATTAATCCTGTCGCGAGGACTAAAACAATCACTGCCGTCGCAATTATTAAATTCAGTTTCTTGTTGTTCATTTTTTTTGTTTTCATTTTTATTTATTATCACTATCTCCAATTTTTGGAAAAATATTGGCTTTATATCCGCAAGCAGTACACTTATACATCGGAGAGGGATTTCCTTGCTCTGCTATTATTTCCACATTTGTTGATTTGCATTTAGCACAATTTATTGAAACTTTCATTTTATTTTTTTATATATCCAGTTGAGCTTCCTTCAGATGTGTTTGTGTCAAACCATCGCAGGAGATTTATATATCTAGTTGAGCCTCCTTTGCATTTTCTTGAATGAATTGTTTTCTAGCTGGAACATCATCACCCATTAACATTGAAAATACTTTGTCAGCTTCAATTGCATCTTCAATGAATATCTTCTTTAACTTCCTTGATTTTGGATCCATTGTAGTATCCCAAAGTTGTTGGGAGTTCATTTCTCCAAGTCCTTTGAACCTTGTTATATTTGGGTTGTCTGTTTTGTCGATTGCTTTCTTTAATTCCTCTTCCGAATAGACATAATCATCTCTTTGTCCCTTTCTTATTCTAAATAGGGGAGGCATGGCAACGTAAACATTTCCGTTCTCTATTAAGCCAGCCATAAATCTAAAGAAAAAAGTAAGGAGTAAAGTTTTAATGTGTTCTCCATCAACATCTGCATCAGTCATTATTATTATTTTGTTGTATCTTAATTTTTCAACGTCAAACTGGTCTCCAACTCCCGTTCCTATAACAGTTATAATATTTGCAACTTCTTCGCTAGAAAGTGCTTTTACAGGACTTGCCTTTTCAACATTCAATATTTTTCCTTTAAGAGGAAGTATTGCCTGATTTTCTTTATTACGTGCCATTTTAGCCGAGCCACCAGCAGATTCTCCCTCAACAATGTAAAGCTCTGTGTTTTCTGTTTTCTTACTTGAACAATCTGCAAGCTTCCCTGGAAGTCCACCAAGTGAAAATGCATTTTTTCTTCTTATCAAATCTTTTGCTCTCTTTGCTGCAAGTCTTGCTTTAGCAGATTCAAGAGACTTCAAAGTTATTCTCTTCGCAATAGGGGGATTTTCTTCAAAAAATTCAGAAAGAGAAGCAGTTACAATAGAATCAACAAATCCTTTAACTTCTGAATTACCAAGTTTTGTTTTTGTCTGACCTTCAAACTGAGGTTCTGCTATTTTTATGCTTATAATAGCAGTCAACCCTTCTCTAGTATAATCTCCAGTAAGACTTTCTTCACCACCACCCTTCAGCATTCCTGTTTTCTTTGCATAATCATTTATGACTCTTGTTAAAGCAGTCTTAAACCCAGATACGTGCGTTCCTCCTTCAACAGTATTTATAGTATTAACAAACCAAAAAATATTTTCTTGGTAACCAGCATTGTATTGAATAGCAACTTCAACAATGGTTTTATCCATATTCTTCTTGAAATAAACCGGCTTATGAAGAACCTCTTTTGACTCATTCATCCATTTTACAAATTCAATTAGCCCACCAGATGAGAAAAATTCTTGTTTTTTTCCCTTTATTTCATCTGAGAGAGTTATCTTCAGTCCGGGGTTTAGGAATGTTATTTCCCTAAATCTTGTTTCCAAAACCTTATAATCAAAATTAACTGTTGAAAATATATCTTCATCTGGCCAAAAAGTTACTTTTGTTCCAGAGCCATCTCCAGGATATTTTCCTGTAACTTCTAGTTTTGTTTTGGCGTCCCCTCTTGAATATTCTTGTTCGTATATTTTTCCTTCTCTTTTTACTTCAACTATAAGTTTTTTTGAAAGAGCATTTACAACAGATACACCAACTCCATGGAGTCCACCAGAAATTTCATAAGATTTTTTATCAAATTTTCCACCTGCATGAAGTTTGGTTAAAGCCACTTGAACAGCAGGCATTTTGTACTGAGGATGCATCTCAACAGGAATTCCTCTACCATCATCTCCTATTGTAGCTGAACCATCTTTATTTATAGATACATTAATATTTTTGCAAACTCCTGCCAATGCTTCATCAACAGAATTATCAACCACCTCATAAATAAGATGATGTAATCCATCTTTTCCTGTTGAACCTATATACATTGCAGGTCTTTTTCTTACTCCTTCAAGTCCTTCAAGAACTTTTATTGATTCTGCGCTGTATTTTTCTGTCATTATGAATACAAAATGTTCTTCATTTTAATTTGTAAAGATATAGGAATAAATTAGACACTTTCCGCTCCGACCTTACTTTTTTACCATAAAGCAGAGCAGAAAGCTCTATATTTTTACCCTATTACATTCAAAAAATGTAAGTATGCTTTATAAATCTTTCTTGCATTTTATCGTCGATAAACGCCTCTTTTACCAAAAAATTTAGTAAAAAATACATATCTTTAAAAATGGAAAAATAATAGCAATTTTATGAAAAAATAAGTATTTTGTTAATTGGATTAATTGTTATTTTAATCTTTTTAACAACTTTATTGCTAGCATTAAGTGCTTCAAAAGTTTCTTATTTTAATTCACAACATATTTTTTCTTATACAAAAGCAATCTGTACACCAACAAATCTTTGCCAAGATTATGAAATATATTGTGAAAATGAAAATATGATTAAAATGAGTCCCATAACCAGGGCGGTTGTTCAATTCACATATTCATGGAAAAATCCAAGAGACGAAATAACCAAAAATAGAACTTGTTAAAAATTATTTACTCTCAACAACTTTTTCTTCCTCGCCCATATCTATCTTAGATACATTTGATTTCTTAATCCACCTAACTTTCCTTCTCTTCATCAACATATTTTTCTGGCATTTTGAAGAGCAAAGATGTTGTATTCTTCCATCATTCATCACAAGAGTAAGTCCGTGAGGAATATCATACAATTTTCCACAATATACACATTTAGGCATTTTATTTCCCTCCACCCTTTCTTCTTATATGAAGATGATAAACTCTTGAATTAGATACACTTCCAAGAGTGTCGTAAACTTCAAAATTTCCAGAATTACCATTTACCATCTCTTTTAAATGATTAATATAATCCTCTTCAACCTCTGCTGCAGGAACCTTTACTTCAATAGCAAATGCTCTCAAATCTTGACTAACTTTTTCTATAAGTTTCAAAAGATCTTGAACCATTTTAGGTATACACTCCTTCGTTTGACCAAGCCTGGGCGAATGACATTAAGTATACGCTCCCTTTGATACTTTTGACTTAATTCTTCTAGCTTCAATTTCAGTTTCTCTTAACATCAAGAAATCTCCTATACGGATGGGTCCTTTTACATTCCTTCTCATGCTTCTTCCCTTATCTCTACCTGCTTGAACAAGACATTTAACCTGCGTTATTTCTCCTCGGAACCCAGTTCTTCCTATTATTTCCTCAACAAGAGCAGGAACAACTTCTCCAAGAATCTTGTCGCTTCCTTTTGTGCCTTGCTGAGACTGTTGCTTTTCTTCTTTAACATTTGGTTTTTTTGATCCTCCGCCCATTTTAAGAAATTATAAAATTTTATTTCAAGCTTGCAAGTTCTTTCTCGGCTTCCCCTGCATTAATGATTGCAATAGAAGATGCAGCCACCGGCAATCCCGCAGCAATCCCTAATTTTTGTTTGCTGTCAACTTCTTTGCACATAATTTTCTTCTCCTTGCACAAAGCAGGAATGTGTTGAATTATTTCTTTTGGAGAAACATCTGCAGCATATACCACTAATTTTGCAGTCCCTCTCTCGATAGCTTTTGTAACTTCATTTGTACCTTTCTCTATCTTTCCTGTTTTTCTTGCCTTCTCAACTATTGAATAAGCATCTGTCATTTTTTTAGTATTTTGATTTTTATTGAATTTACTTTAGAACGAATTCCTCACGAAGTCTGTTCGTTCATCGGATAAAAGATTGAGAAAAAGAAGGTTTTTAAATCTTTTTGGAATGTTTTATCTCCAACTAACTTCAACTTCATCTGTTCGTTGTCTTGGTTTGATGTCTATTTTCTCTGGTTTTTCCTTTATTCCAGACCGAAGCATTATTTCTCCAAGAAAAGCAATCATCGCCCCGTTAAGGAAACATTTAAATAGATAACTAGACTAAAAGGATTATGATTGCCACATCAGAAATTACGATAAATAAAGATATGGTCTATTTGATTGAGGCGCTTAAAGTGGAAGGATATTGGTCAAGTAAATCCTTTACTTTAACCTTGCAAAATAAAGATATACCTTTTTTAAACCACATAGAAGAAATAGCAAAGAATCTGGGAATTAAAGTAGGAAAAAGAACCTTACTTAAAATAAGATTAAAGGATAATACTAAAAAGGAGGATATAGAATTGATGTGGGATGGGAAAAAATTGAATTTCCATATAGAAAAAAGTCCTTTTGATAATAATAAAGTAAAGGCGGTTACCAGCCTTCCATATAAGAAGAATTATAAAATAAAATTATTATACAAAAATAATGAATATCCTATAAAAATAATATATCTCAAAGATAAAATATCGTGTAATGGTGATTTAGAGTGTTGGGTATATGGTGATTTAAGATTCCCAAATAGAAAGATATTAGAATTTTTAGATAAATATGCCAATAAAAAGAAATTAGAGATAGGTGCATATTTATCTCCAAAAAACACTGAATTAATAGCCTCAGCATTTAGCGCTTTAATTGATTGTGAAGGGTCAATTAACTTTTATGGACTAAAAAGATTGATTAGAGTAAGAATGAGAAATAAAGATTATTTAGAACAATGGGGGAAGCTATTAACCAAAATAGGAATAGGATGTAAATTTAGAAAAAATACTGATAAAGAATATGAGGTAAATATCTCAGGATGGGAAGATTTTGATAGACTATCTAAAATAGGTGTAAATTTCTATAATTCAAAAAAAGAAAAAGAATGGGAAGAAATGATGATAGGATTTAAAAGAAATCAGATTTCGAGAGGTAGCTATAAAGAATTTTATATAAGAGAACTAAAAAAATTAAAGAAAAAGGTAACTTCTGAAGAATTTGCTAATCATCTTAAAAAAGGTAAAAGGGTTGTGAATCATTATTTATCAAAACTTAAAAAAGAAGGGTCAATTCAGTATGATAAAACACATTGGCCTCATCTATACTTTATTTCCACATCATCAGTACGTTGACGAGGGGCTATGTCTATTTTATCTATATCTTTGAGGAATATAAACTCACCATTTTTGAATAAAATTTCACCTAAATAAGCTATCATACTGCCATTATCCGTTAAAAGGTCATTTGGTGGGCAGAAAAACTTTGCTTTTCTTTCTTTGCACATGATAGAACACATTTCTTGCAATCTCTTGTTACAACCTACTCCCCCACCAAGCAACAGCTCTTTTTTTCCTGTATGTGCCAAGGCTCTTTCAGAGATTTCAACAAGCATCGCAAAAACAACCTCTTGAAGAGAATAAGCCAAATCATTAAGATTGTATTTTTTTGATTGTATTTTTTGCCGAAGGTTTGTAAGAATTCCAGAAAACGCAACGTCCATCCCCTTAATTCTGTATGGGATTTCTACTAAAGTTTTTCCTTTCTCAGCCATCTCCTGCACTTTAGGACCACCGGGAAATCCCACGCCAGCGTTTCTAGCGAAGTTATCAATGAAATTTCCAACCCCTACGTCAAGAGTTTCTCCAAATATTCTGAATTTTCCAGACGCGTAAGCAATTATCTGGGTATTCGCACCTGACGCATAAAGCATTACTGGATCTTTTGCTCCAGTTATTCTTCCTATTTCAAGATGAGCAATGCAGTGATTTACAGGAACTATTGGAACTTTTAGTTTCTCTGCAATTTCTTGAGTAAACTTCATTCCAACAAGCAAACAAGGAGCTAATCCTGGTCCTTGAGAAAAAGCTATTGCGTCGATATCTTTTTCTTTTATGTTTGCCTTTTTTAGTGCTTCTTCATATGTACTATATTTTTTCTTCTTGTGATGTGCAACAGCGTCCATTGGAATTATTCCCCCTTTCTCAGTCGTGTAAGCGCTTCTGAGATTAGCCAAAATCTTTCCATTTTTTACGATTCCAACTCCAAATGTATGTGCAGTACTTTCAATACCAAGTACAATTGTCATAATAGACACAGCAAACACTCATTTAAAAATAATATGAATAAAAAATATAAAAGAAAACAAGAAACAAAAAATACAAAATCAATTAAATAAAAATAAAAATAAAAAACTAAAAATCAAATAAATTACTTCTTCTTTTTCTTCTTCTTTCCGCCTCTTGCCATCTTTGCTTCACAAACGTTTCCCTGTCCGTCGATGTAATAAAGGTGACCTGGCTTCCTTGTAATAACTTTCTTAACAATTATCTTTCCCATGTAGCATCCTCCTTTTTAATTATGATAATAAATTAAATCATAAAACCTATTTAAATCTTTCTCTTTCCGACGATGTTTTTGATTATTTTTTTATATTTCAGATTTAGTGGTATCTCAACAATCTTACTGAAAGATTTTTTGGATAAAACACGGAGGGAAAATGGTCTTACCATCCTATTTTCAAGTATTTTGTTTTTATCGTCGAGCCAAACCACAAGGAAAGGAAAAAAAACAAAAAGGGAATGCAGAGCCAATCTCTTTCTACCTGTGAAATTAAACAATAAAGCTTCTGCTTTTTCTCTCGTTTGAAACATCAATCCAAAACCTTCTTCCCAAAAGCCACACCTAACGGCTTTCAAAGAAATGTTTTTGTTTTTATATCTTAAACCAAGTCTTAAATTTATTTTCTTTGTCATCATTTTCCTCTACTTTGGCCACGCCTGGACGAAGTTTTTCCTCTTTTTTTGTTTTATAAGTTCTGTAATGTGCATTAATGTTTTTTTCACACACAAAATCATGTTGTCTGAATCCACCACCAAATGTCTTCGGAATATGCATAAGCTCATGAATAATTATTTTCAGCTGTTCCTCTTTATCTAATCCGTCAAATCTCTCAGATATAAATTCTAGCGCGTAAACCGCCCTTATTCCTATTGCTTCCTGCATTAATTTCCCAAGAGCATGACATCTTGCAATTGTACCTCTTGAAGAAGAGCCGTAACTTCTGAAGCATTTCGTTCTTGTCGTGTCCACGTGAGGGAACAGCATTTTTGATATCTCATCTGCCATTATTTGTATGTCTGGCGCTAGTTCATATTTCATTAATCATTTACCTCAACAATTTTATTTCTAGATGTTGTGCCTGATTTTATCCTAACAGATTTATTAAAATATTTTTTCAACAATTTAACAAGTTCAATATTTGCCATATTATCTTTAGGAACTGATTTTAAACTAACAATATAATTTCCACCCTCTTTAATAATTTCTTGTTTTCCTGAATTTGGTTTGACTTTTACTTTTATTATCATTTAGTCACAATCTCCAAAGCATCTCTATGTTTTAAAACGTAGCCCTTTCCCAAGGCTCTTTTTGTTTTCGCGTCTATTGCTTTGATAAAGTTTTTCCCA
>CAYIHJ010000007.1:12539-17368 GCA_964363245.1 Candidatus Woesearchaeota archaeon
CTTTCCCAAGGCTCTTTTTGTTTTCGCGTCTATTGCTTTGATAAAGTTTTTCCCAAAATCTGTATGCAAAAAATATGCAAAATCAAGAGCGGTGCTTCCAGAAGGTAGTAAAAAACAATCAGGAAGAATATTTCCTTTGCTATCTGCCAATTTATTTGCAGCAGCAGGAAAAATAGCCACATACTTAAGAAATTCAAAAACAGCCATATTCAATACCTCTTGTACTCCAGTTCCATCATAAACATCCAAAACTTCTTTTTTTATTTTTTCTAGTGCACTTTTCTGTTTGTCATTTACTTTCCCAATAATCTTAAAATTATCTTCACCAGGAATATATTCAATAAGTTGTGCTTTAGCAGCTTCTCTCAAAGCAAGCTCGCTGTCAGCAGAGCAAGGATAGATCATATAATCTGGAAATCTATCTTGTAATTTCTTTATGTTTTTCGAGGCTTCGCCGAGATCTACTTTGTTTGCAGCAATTATCATAGGTTTGCTATGCTTACGGAGCTCCGATGAGAATTTTAGTATCTCGGAGTCCACCCATTGAGAAGGCTTATTAACAAAATCAAGTTTTAACAAAACACTCTTTACATCTTCTTCCTTAACTTTCAGTCCAGAAAACTGTTTTGCAACAACCTTGGCAAAACTTCCACCTTCACTTTCTTGTTCTGCCTTTCTTGCAAAACTCTTCCACACTTTTATCATTATATTAAAAAACCATTTGTTTAACTCATCTTCTAAAAACAAAACATCATTACAGGGATCATAACCTTGTGTTTGTTTCCCTCCTTCATCTGTTGTTCCAGAAGCATCAACTATGTGAATAAAAACATCTGCTTGTCGCAAGTCATCTAAAAACTTATTTCCAAGTCCTTTCCCTTCTGAGGATCCTTGAACAAGTCCAGCAACATCCATTAAATCAACAGGAACAAATCTATGTCCATTCACGCAAAAACCATGATTAGGATTGCATTTCGTCTTAAATTCATTTTCTATACACTCAACCTTAACATACCCCACACCATGATTTGCTTTTATTGTTGTAAAAGGATAAGAAGCTATTTCAACTTCTGCTAGTGTAGCTGCTTTAAAGAAAGTACTTTTTCCAACAGATGGTTTTCCGACAAGTCCTATTAACATTTTATTTTCTTTAATTTAAAAATTAAAACTATTTATAGATGTTTCTTTCCAGTTAATATAAATCTATTTAAAAAACAATAATTTTATTTACTAATGGTAAAAAAATGTGATTATCATGGAAAATGTAAGAATAAAGCATTTAGAGAAGTATATCCCTTTCTATTAAAAAGAAAAAATAAAGATAGTGGGTGGAGTTATTTATGCAGAAAACATTATTATCAGGAATTAAAAAGATTTAATGGTAAATTACCAAGCTGTGGAATAAATTAATTTCTATCATAAAACAATCTCTTCTATTTGACTTCCCTTAATCAAATTCCAATCTAGTTTTATCAATTGCTGAACAGCAGGATTTTTTGTATTCAGTTTGTACAAATCTGATTTCCCAACTCTTCTTGTTTTTATTACAATATTATTTCTAACCAAATTATTCCAAAGAGCCTGCAAAGTAGAGTAGCTAACTTCTGAATTTTTGGCTATTTCTGTCATGGGATAATCAAAAGCCTGGAAGGTTATAAGAAAATCTAAAACTTTTATTACAGGATTGTTTCCAAAGATCTCTATAAATATTGATTCACTTTTCATAAAGTTGTTAAGAATATATGGTTTATAAATATTTTTATTTATGTTTTTAAATTACAATATTAGAAACATTTAAATATTTCATTGTATTAGGATGATAATGAAATTTGATGGTGAAGATAAAATAAAAGCAACTATTCTTTATCATCTAAGAAGAAGAAAAGTTATTGGGGGCGTTCATACTCCTTTTGATACTTTAAGAAGAGGTTTCCCTAGTCATTTGGGAAAAGAAGTAAATGACTCTGCAAAAGAATTAATTAGGCAAAAATGGATATTAACGAAGCCTGCTCCCTATGGATTACAAGTTTTCTTGAATAAAGATAAATTAAAAGAAATTGAAGAATTTATAAAAAGAATTTTAGGATTTGGATTTTAATTTTCCCTGAATTCCCTGCCAACTCCTTCTTCAAAACGACTAAGCTTGGGCGTTTTCTTCTTTCTTCTCTTGTATATTATTATTATAATTATACCTATTATAATTAATATTATGAGAATTATTAGCCATAATACAAGTGTTCCAAATGTTATTGGTACCCTTTTAACAACCTCGAAATGAGCACTAGATGGAGCAACTCCATTAGGATATTTCAACTCCAATCCAACTACATATTTACCAATTGGAAGACTTCCAGTATCAAAGTTTCTGTCAAAATCAACCCTGTCTTCTATAAGCAAAGTTTCCTTCTTTGTTAAATAAATCTTTCCTGTATAATCTCTTATTGTATAATCTAACGTTACATCAAGCCTCTCCTTCTCCCCGAGGGGTATAAGATTAACTCTCGTTTTAAGCTCGTCACCCTTAACTACAATATAATCTTTATTCAATACAACTATATTGGAGTCAAATAGCAATAATTTAGTTTTTACATTTATTGTAATAAGCACTTCTTTATTTCCTAAGTGTATTTTTCCTGTAAAAATTCCTGTACTTGCTCCTGCAACAAAAGTCACAGAAAGCTGCTTAGTCTCTCCTCCTTGAAGTGTGAGCGGGCTCACGTCCATCAATATCATATCCTGAAGAGTTTCTATAGAAGGGGTTATGGTAATCGCATTTGCTCCTGAGTTAGTCAAGGTAATGGTTCTTTGAGTATTAGTATTTGGGATAAGATTTATTATAAATTCAGTTGGTGAAACTGCAAGAGTTTGGATTACTACTCCTGCTCCTCCTGCACCCCCCGTTCCTCCTGTTCCTCCTGTTTCTTCTTCAACTATACAAACACTAGAGCACCCATCTCCATTTGCAGTATTTCCATCATCACAGGTTTCTCCAGCTCCGGTGTCGATCACTGCATTTCCACAAACAGCAAAATAAATATCCCCTGTAAAAAATCCTTCTATATAATTGTCTGGGTTGACAATAATCTGTTCGCTTCCTCCAGAATTTATTGAAATAACATCAGAGGAAACAAAGGATTGAAAGAAAATAATTAATGATAAAACAACTGTTAATAATAAATAATATTTTAGATGATTGTCATTGTTAATATCCATTAAGAATATAATCCCAAATCCTTATTAAAGTTAATTATAATCTCCCCGATTATAACAATTTTTCAAACTCTTCTCTGCTTAACTTTGCTTGCTTTAATATCTCTTTTAAAAGTCCTTTGCCTATTTTTTCGTTTCCATGAATTGGAATAACGGTTCTTCTACCATCAGGATGTTTAAGTCTGAGATGACTACCTTTACCTCTTATCATTTCAAATCCTATTCTTTCTAAAATTTTGCATAATTCTTTTCCAGAAATTCGTGCTAATTTAGGCATTTTTAATTAGAAACAAAAAATGATCTTTTTACCTGCACTTTTTGAATTCCTATAAATTTCATCGGTTCTATATCTTCTCCATCTGATTCCAAGCACAACTCAATTGCTTCTTTAATTCTTTCCACTACCTCGGAAATCGTTTTTGCCTGAGTATGGCAACCTTGAATATCTGGAACTGTAGCTACATAAACTCCATCTTCATCCTGTTCAATTAATACTGTAAAATCCAATATCTTTTTTTCCATAATTGAAATTAGGCTTAATTATATTTAAACCTTTCCTTATAATAATCCCTCTATATTTGTATCAGGATTTATTATAATTTGATTGCTTCCTCCAGAGTTTACGGATATTACATCTGAAGAAATTGATGGTAAGATGAAAAGAATTAAAGATAAACTAATTATTAACAATGAAGGATATTTCAAATAACCACTATCAATGTTCATTAAAAATATAATCTCAAATCGTTAATAAAGTTAATTATGCTGTTAGCAATACTAAAATTTTTGGCTCTACTATCTCTATCAATGAAAAGATTAGGATGAAGATATCAAAACTATCTTATATTTCCTACAACAGTAATAGCTATTTCATTAAGACCAGATCCTGAACAAATTATTTGTAAATCATTTGTACTGATTGATAGATCTGCATTTGTAGTCCCTACATTTTCAGTTATTGAAGTTCCTGAAGCAACAGAAGTAGCAAACGACCAATAAGTTACTGCTTGATATTGTGCATTTGATCCAGCAGAAATATCGGCTGAATTTACATAAACAACTCCTGAACTACTTGGATTAAAAGTATAAATTGTTTGAGCTGTAGCATTGCAGGTACTCATATAACTATTCTCAAAGATAGTTTCACCTTGAGAGGAACCAAGTTTTCTAACACTTAACTCCGCTTGTGGACTCGTCGTCCCGATGCCGACCCTATCACTAATTGAATCAATGAATAAAGTATTCGTATCAAAAGTCTGGTTGAAAGCACCGAATGTGTTTGCAGCTGTAACCAATGCTACATTTGTTCCATTTGTCACCTGAGCCCATGTTGGCTTTGTCAGGTAGGTTGAATAGTTCAAAGTCCATAAGCTATCATTCAAGGCGTAGTTTTTTGTTGTTAAGTAATCAGTGTAGTTCAAAGACCAGAGTGAATCATTCAAGGCATAATTCTTTGTTGTGAGGAAGTCTGTGTAGTTTAATGTCCATCTTGTGTCATTTTGAGCATAATTCTTTGTTGTGAGGAAGTCTGTGTAGTTAAGTGTCCAGATACTATCATTGAGAGCATAATTCTTTGTTGTGAGGAAGTCTGTGTAGTTCAAAGTCCATAAAGAGCCATT